>JAYRXB010000307.1:0-8241 GCA_041917735.1 Cyclobacteriaceae bacterium | reverse complement strand
GTTCCTCAAAATCTACGATTACTCCGACTTCGATGACATGCAGGAACTCCAGGACCTCTGGGATGGCCTCATCGAACGACTCAAGACGGTTGTAGGGGGGTGATCGGTGACCAGTGACCGGTGACCAGTGATCTGTAATCTGTAGTCGGTCATCAGTGAATGGGTGATTGAATCTCAATTAACGTTGGCACGTAGACACCCAGACACCCGGGCACCTCAACACCTCAGAGGTTCAACCAATACGTCAGCTTGATCACAATCGCTCTGTTCTTGGGCGTGAAATTCTCCGTCGGCTGCTGATCGAAGGCATAAAAGTAATTGTCGGTGTAGACAATGAACAAGTCCGACACCGGCTTGAACCGCCATTGCAGTCGCGTGTTGATGTTCATGTTCTCATACTGGCTGTTGTACTGAACAAACGTGGTAAAAAACACCGTGCGCGTCAGCGTCAGATCCAGCCGCGGGCTGATGAGGTAGATGTCGGCACTCGTATACGGGCTCGGCATGGTAATCCGGTTGAAGTTGGCATCAAGCGACACCACCCCGTACGGTTGAAAACGGTAGTTGAAACTCGCCGTCAGGTTTGCCCGCGTTCCGTTGAAGTAGCCGCCATACAAGGCACCCAGGTTGACGGTAAAGAGCTTCCGCGGATCCGACTGGAAATTGACCGAGCCATTGGTGTAGAGGTAGCTGGTGAACGCCGGCAACTTCGCGGCGTTGTCTTCCGGGGGTGAATTGGTCGGATCGAACGGGAACAGGAGAAACGTGTAGGTGTGCTGGGCCTGAAAGTTGAGCGTAGCCTGGCTCTGGAAGACCAGGTTGTAGCCAGGAACGTACTGGTAGTCGGAAAGGCCATGGATATCATCCCAGATGTACGAGGCGTCGATGACTGGCCCGTGGTTGTTGACCCGGGCGTTGGAAGGAAACCAGCGGTACGATGCCGACGGCGAGATCCGCTTGTACCCGGCACGGGGAACAAAGCCAACCGCCGGGTTGTAGTTGCGCCCGATGGCCTGCTGGTAAAAGTTGAAGGTCAGTGCCTGGGAGTTGTAGACGAAACTCGCGCCCTGGGCATACTCCTCTCCCGGGCTTTCGGGCGTAAACTGCTTGTGGTAGAACAACGTACCCGTATACCGGTTGTTCTTGAAATTGTAGTTGTAATCAGCACCCAACACACGATTAAACCCATACCCCTCCAGCCGAAAATCGCCCGAGTCGTTGGTGAATGTCTGCCGGTTCACAAAGATCGCCCGCAGGTTGCTGTTGGTGCCCA
The DNA here is from genome assembly GCA_041917735.1 of Cyclobacteriaceae bacterium. Taxonomy (GTDB): domain Bacteria; phylum Bacteroidota; class Bacteroidia; order Cytophagales; family Cyclobacteriaceae; genus ELB16-189. Next base: position 6,968 of record JAYRXB010000307.1, on the reverse strand, counting down.
GCCGCCGTTGGCCCGTCGCCACGGTGTAGTTGTAGGACGGCACATTCGACTCGGGTATCGAAGCCGTTTGCATGTTGAGAAAACCGATCCGGTAGTTCTTGTTGATGTTGCCGCTCAGTCGCGCACCGTAGATGATCTGGTTCTGGACATTCTGCCCGGTATTCGGGTCCCTCGCCACACCAATCCGCCGCGAGAAGAACGGCCGCGCGTTGGGGTGCCCGTAGGACGTGAACAAGTCAGCGTTCTCCAGGAAGAACTGCCGCCGTTCCGGGAAGAAGATCTCAAACCGTTCGAGGTTTGTCACCTGGCGGTCAACTTCCACCTGCGAGAAGTCGGGGTTGATCGTGAGGTCGAGGTTCAGCGACGACGTCACCGCCACCTTCGCGTCGCCGCCCATGGTGGCTTTCGAGGTGGAAGGCTTATTGTTGAGGAAATCCTTGGCCGCGGTGCCCGCCACGTATGGAATCAGGGAGATGTTGGACCCGGGATGCCGCAATGGTTCATCCCAGACGAGGTCCGCCGTGTAGTTGAGGTTACCCACTTCGAAGAAACGGGGTGTCCACGGCCATACGGCACGCTCATTCTCTTTGCTGTCCTGCCGGTAGTACTTGACATTCCACTGCGTGGCTCCCGCCTTGAATCGCAACGTCGTGAAGGGTATGGCCATCTCCGCCACGTAGTAGCCTTCGTATTGCTTCACTGCGCTGTACCACTTGTTGTCCCACGACAGGTCGAGGTTCTCGCCCTGCAGGTAGCCGTTGGAGATCAGGCCTTCGCGCTGCACGCCGGCCGGGCTCAAGCCAAAGAAGAAGGCGTTGGTCACATCCTCGAACGTATCGAGGATGACGGCCACCCCGTCGAGGCCGGGACCGCGAAAGTCGCGGCGCAGGGAAGAAACCGCGTAACCCCCAGGCTTGTTGTTATAGGCCACGATGCTGAAGTAGACAAACGCGTCGTCATAGGCCGCGCGAAACTCGGTGCGCAACGGCGACCGGCTTGTGTCGTACGGAAACTGCTGCATCAGTTCACTCCGTACCTCCGCGTCTTTCCAAGTGGACTCGTCGACGGTGCCATCGATCCGGATGGCATCCACCGCCCGCCGGATGTGCACCGACGTTGGCTGGTCCTTCGGCTGCGCGGCGGCATGCCACGCCAGGAACCCCAGGACCATCAGAAAGATAAGGCGCATCTTGCAAGAGACGTAAGTGGCGAACAAACGGCAAAATATTTCGGATGAACGGAATATTTGCCATTTACCCTGAGTGGATCGTCGCTATTTTTACCTCACTTTTCGACGCCTTATGCTACCTGCCATCACCCCCACCGAAACCCTGGCCTGGAAAAAACTCACCGGCCACTTCCTTGAAATGCAAGCCTTCTCCATGCGGGAGGCATTTGAGGCCGATCCACACCGATTCGACACCCTCCATGCACGCTTCGAGGACATCCTCGTCGACTACTCCAAGAACTTCATCACCCCGGAGACCATCGCGCTCCTAACTGAACTCGCCACGGAGTGCCACCTCCCCGACGCGATCGAATCGATGTTTGCCGGCCAGGCCATCAACCAAACCGAAGGACGTGCCGTGTTGCATGTGGCCCTGCGCAACCGTTCCGGGAAGCCGATGCAGGTCAACCAGCAGGATGTGATGCCGGAAGTCAACAAGGTGCTCGGCCAGGTCCGCGACTTCTCGACACGCCTGCTCAACGGCAGGTGGAAAGGATTTACCGGGAAGGCCATCACCGACATCGTCAACATCGGCATCGGGGGCTCCGACCTGGGACCGCTGATGGTATGCGAAGCCCTGCGCCCTTACCACCGAACCATCCGCCCTCATTTTGTTTCCAACATCGACGGCACGCACCTGGCGGAGACCGTCAGGAACCTGGACCCGGAGACGACACTGTTCATCATTGCCTCAAAGACCTTTACGACACAGGAGACCATGACGAACGCCGAGTCGGCGCGAAAGTGGTTCCAGGAAAAAACCGGCGGCCGCGGTGAAGTGGCCAAGCACTTCGTGGCCGTATCAACGAATGAAAAGGCTGTCACCCAGTTCGGCATCGCGCCGGAAAACATGTTCGTCTTCTGGGATTGGGTCGGCGGCCGCTATTCCCTCTGGTCATCCATCGGTTTGTCCATTGCGTGCACCATCGGCTTCGAAGCTTTCGAACAACTGCTCGACGGCGCCCATGCCATGGACAATCACTTTCGCAACGAACCCCTCGATCGGAACATCCCCGTGCTCCTCGCGCTGATTGGCGTGTGGCACGGCAACTTCTTCGATGCGCACAGCGAAGCTATCCTTCCATACGACCAATATTTGTACCGGTTCGCTGCCTACTTCCAGCAAGGCAACATGGAAAGCAACGGGAAGTCGGTCGACCGCAACGGCCAACCGGTGCTCTACCAGACCGGCCCTGTCATTTGGGGTGAACCGGGCACCAACGGGCAGCATGCCTTCTACCAACTGATCCACCAGGGCACCCGGATGATCCCCTGCGATTTTCTTGCGCCTGCCATCAGCCACAACCCGATCGGCGATCACCACGAGAAACTGCTGTCGAACTACTTCGCCCAGACCGAAGCCCTGATGCGGGGCAAGACCGCTGAAGAAGTGGAGGCCGAGCTGCGCGCCCAGGGCATGTCGCGTGAGCAAATCAGCTTCCACCTTCCCTACCGTGTCTTTGCCGGCAACAGGCCCACGAACTCCATCCTCTTCAAGCAGCTGACGCCACGCACGCTGGGTAGCCTCATCGCCCTATACGAGCACAAGATCTTTGTCCAGGGGGTGATCTGGAACATCTTCAGCTTCGACCAGTGGGGCGTTGAACTCGGCAAGGTGCTGGCCAAGAAAATCCTGCCCGAGCTCGCCACCCCGGAGCCGGTCACCAGCCACGATGGCTCTACAAACGGGTTGATCAACTATTTCAAACGATTGAGGGGATTGCTTTGATCGCCGATGCGGGAATTCGGGCGCGCTGGTCTATTTTAGGCCCTTATTTTTTCGGCTTTGAACACAACAGCTATCTCCAAAATCGGGGTCTTCACCTCCGGCGGCGATGCCCCGGGGATGAACGCCGCCATTCGCGCCGTGGTGCGCGCCAGCAACTACTTCCACAAGGAAGCGCTGGGCATCTCGCGCGGCTATGAAGGGATGATCGAAGGAGACATCTCCAAACTGGGAACCCGTTCGGTGGGCAACATCATCCAGCGCGGCGGCACGATCCTCAAGAGCGCACGCAGCGATGCCTTTCGAACACGGGAAGGAAGGGCCAAGGCGATCGCCCAGCTTCGCAAGCACGGCATCGACGGCCTGGTGGCCATCGGTGGCGACGGTACCTTCACCGGGTTGCACGCCCTCATCGAAGAGTCGGGCATCCCGGGTGTGTGCGTGCCGGGCACCATCGACAACGACATTGCGGGAACCGACTACACCATTGGTTATGATACCGCTACCAACACGGCGGTCGAAGCCATCGACCGGATCCGCGACACCGCCCTTTCCCACAACCGGCTCTTCTTCATTGAGGTCATGGGCCGTCACTCGGGCTACATCGCCCTCAACAGTGCGATCGCCGGTGGCGCCGTCGCCGTGATCCTGCCGGAGGCGGAGATCACGTTTGACGATCTCTACGCCATCCTGGAGCAAAGCGGCAAGGCCAACAAGAAGTCAAGCCTCGTGGTGGTGGCGGAAGGCGCCAAGCTCACCGCCATGGACCTGGCCAAGAAAGTTGCGGAACGTTCCAGCTATTTTGACATCAAGGTGACCATCCTCGGCCACCTGCAGCGGGGCGGCTCGCCGACGTACTTCGACCGGGTCCTCGCCAGCCAGATGGGAGTAGCTGCCGTGGAGGGCCTGCTCCACGGAAAGTCGGACTGCATGGTCGGCATTCGCAGCGGCAAGATGGTCTACAACGCCTTCAAGGATATCATGATCGGCCAGGTACACGAAATTGACCCGGAAGCCTTGCGGCTGGCCAAAATTCTTTCTACCTAAGGCGTGCAATGACACCCTTTACCGTTGGTATCGATATCGGAGGCACCAGCACCAAGTACGGACTGGCCGACCGACAGGGAAACGTATTCGAGCAGGGCAGCCTGCCCATGAGCGACTTCGTTGATTTCCAGGATTTCTTTGACGCCATGGCGGATGCGATCCGTCACGGTGTCGGCACACTTACCAAAGACCACGTGCTGGCGGGAATCGGCGTGGGCGCTGCCAACGGGAACTACTACCACGGAACCATCGAGAACGCCGTCAACCTCCGGTGGAAAGGTAATTTGCCGTTGGCGAAGATGTTCACCGACGAATTCCACGTTCCGTGCCTGGTCACCAACGACGCCAATGCTGCGGCTGTGGGCGAAATGGTTTACGGCAACGCCAAGGGCATGAAGGACTTTGTGATCATCACGTTGGGCACAGGCCTTGGCAGCGGCTTTGTGTGTGGCGGCCAGCTGCTCAACGGGCACCACGGCATTGCGGGTGAGTTGGGCCACACGTCGGTGAACCCCAACGGCCGTTACTGCAACTGCGGCAAGCGCGGCTGCCTGGAAACCTATGCGTCCGCCACCGGCATCAAGCGCACCGTATACAAACTGTTGGCCGATCATCTCGAGCCCAGCGAGTTGCGGGGCATCAGTTTTGAGGACCTGAACACGAAGATGATTTCGGAGGCTGCTCACCGCGGCGATGTGGTGGCGAAAGAAGCTTTTGAGTACACCGGGCGTGTGCTGGGCCTGAAGCTTTCGGATACCATCGTACACACCGACCCGGAGGCCATTTTCCTTTTTGGAGGTCTTGCCCAGGCCGGGTCCCTGATCTTTGAGCCCACGCGCCATCACATGGAGAAAAACCTGATGCCGCAGTTCCGCGACAGGGTCAAGCTCCTTCCCTCCGGTCTTGAAAACCAGGCCGCCCCGATCCTGGGTGCCAGCAGCCTGGTGTGGGACTACCTGGAGAAGAAAGGTCGGTGATGGATAATCGGTAGTCCGTAATCAGTAGTCGGTAGTCCGTAGATCGATGTCTTCACGCTTAGGCCAATCCAAATCATATTCTTGGCAATAATTCTCATGGCTCCTTCCGTTTCTAATGATTGGTGGTTTATGTCGATTCAATTTCACGATGTGCCATGTGGGTCTGGAGGCCAGCCGGCCTGTATACAGGAGGTTTCAAACAGAAGCATCTTAATCGGGCAGGCGGGTGTCCGGACCCCTTCGAAGCAGGGTATCTCTTCGAAGGCGGACTTGCAGTCCATGATGTGCTCTCATTTTCGCTAATTTCTAACTTCGACAATAATTTCATTTGATTTCACCCAGCCGAAATACACCTTAGCTCCTTGCTTCAATAAAAATGCATTTACCTTCTCCATGCTAATGACGTTAGAAAGGTTTCTCCCGCAATAGTAAATCACAAAGACTGTATAGGTGCCGGCTGGGAGCTTCGATCTTCTTAAGGGGATAGCCAGACCTACTCGAATTGTCTCACCAGGGCCCAGCGCTAACTTGGCTGAGTCCAACGAATGCTCAAATTGTTCAAATACATTGCCAACATAGGCTGATGAGTCGATGGAAATAGGATCAGGACTGGATTGAAGCGGCGGCACAAGCATAAGGCTAGCCTCCTGCCCCTGGCTTTTGAAAAAGATCCCTATGGCGCAGATGTTATTCTCATCGAATTGATATTCAATGGAAGCCCGGCCTGGCTCCAAATTGCCCGTGCCATAAAGCACCAATCTCGAGGCGCTCTCGTTTGTTAGGTCGAGAATAAGTTCGAGCCGGCTGGAACTCGATGGAATGATGGTCTTACCCGGACTTAACCGTACAAGGAGTTCATGCTCTTGCGCTTGGCACGTAGCTATGAGTGTCAATTGCGCCAGTAAAGCAATGGTCAAGTTTACGCTTAGAACTTGGCCCAATCTATACCATTTCTCCAAAGCTGGTCCCGATTAATGATCTCGCCATTGCTTATCAAAGGTGTGGGTCACATTTAAAGTCATCAAGGTAATCGTAATTATGCTCGCGTTCTAATAGCTAAGGTAAACCCACCATCGCCCCGACAAAAATCGGGGCTGGGCGGGTAGGCAAAAGTAAAGCCAGCTTCTTTCATTGTCTGAACTGTGATTTCCGACTGATCTCTTTGATTTCGCTGAGTCCCTAGCGAGGAAGGACTTGATCCTAATCACATCAATCACAGGAATCAAAGTTCAGACAGGTGAGCCCAGTCTACGAAACTCCCCACCAACACATTATTGGACGTCCGGACCAACAGGGGTTAGCGAATCAAACGTGTAGAATAGATTCTATCCCCACTTACAACAAAGGCCATGGACGCAGCTTCCGAAACACCTAGGACACGATTGCCAATATTTTTATTCACTTCCTTAATCAATTGCTTCTGACTCTCCTTCGATAGGTGAACGAAATTGCCTGACCCCAGAAAAAGATACACTCTTCGGTTGCGGTGGGTAAAACAGGCGGACGGAAAATCAGAAAGGAATGCATCGGAGTTTCTAACCAACGACATCTTAACCTTGTACGACATCTTGGTGATTCTCACTATTGTCCTACCCTTCGTAGCGTCATCAACAATTCTTTCTGAATCTACTTCAACTAAGCTGTTAAACGAGGCTTTGATAACCCAACCTTCTGGATAGCCATTGCTTCTTGTGCTATCAATAAATCTATCGACTACTTGCAGAAAAACCGGGTCATACACACTACCTTCAAGGATCTGACCAAAGGACCTGCATGACAGAAGTACCAAGAATGCAACTATGAGTCTCATCAATTTTTTGGAATAAATGGAATCGAAATGAACATCTGATCAGAAAGAGGCCACGGGCCGATTGGTCGATCTGAGAAGATAAACATGAAATCCAAATGATTGATTTTACTTGCCCTCCCCTTCCACTCTTCAATATTACTGTGGTACAAATCAAACTCCCGACCAACGCTCTATTTGAAC
>JAYRXB010000306.1:0-4116 GCA_041917735.1 Cyclobacteriaceae bacterium | reverse complement strand
CCCAGTTGTTTCGCATAGCGCAGGAGCTTTTCCCTGGGCCTGGCCTTAAGGGCTCGCGCGGGTGCGCCTACATAAATTGTCCAGGGTTCGGTGTCCCGGGTCACGACAGCCCCTGCACCAATGACACTTCCTTCACCCAGGCGCACGCCGGGCATGATGACCACGTTGGCCCCAATCCCGCAGAATCGTCCGATTTGTACTGTTGTGTACTTTACCCGGTCGCGGTACTCCTCCGGCACAGTCACGCTGGTAAAACCCTCCCCCAGAAACTCGTCGCTTCCGGCCAGTATCCTGGTGCCGGCCGCGATGGTGGCAAAATCTCCAACAACAAGTTTGCTCCGAGCACCCCCGATGACCGTCACGTGAGGGCCCACATGAACGTAATCGCCAATCTCGGCCTCCGTCGTGATGTAGCTGTGGCTATCAATGGCCACATGGTGACCTACCGTTACCAGGTGCGGTCTTCGAATCTCTACGCTCGGGCTAATGAACACATCCTGTCCACAAGCCTTGAGAATGGAGTAGTCAAATGTCTCCGGTTTAGCCGACATGATCAATACGGGTAAATGGATTGATAGTAGGCAATCGTCTTGTCGACTCCCTGTTCGAAGGGCGTAAAGGCAAAGTCCTTGAATACTTTTCTAAACCGGGTGTCATCCATCACTTTTTTCGGAGCCCCGTCAGGCATGGTGTGATCCCACCGGATGGAGAAGCGGTTTTCGAAGTATCCATTGATGATCTGGGCCAATTCGCGGACGCTGAGTCCAAAATTCTGACCGATGTTCAGGGGCTCAGCGAGACCAACCAGATTTGGATTGGTGACAATGGCTCCAATGATTCGCGCAAAATCCGGGGCATACAACCATTCCCGTATCGCTACCCCGGTACCCCAGATATCCACCTCCTTTTGATTCAGTTTGTCTGCCTTGACAAATTTTGAAATCAGTGCCGACAAGGCATGGGCCTTATTGGGATCTGTAGAGTCATGCGGGCCATACATGTTGGGCACCAACAGGTTAATCGTACGCAGGCCAAACTGCATGCTGTAGCTTTCACCCACGGACCACAGGAGCCGGCGCGTTGCGCCATATGAAAGCACCGAGCGGTGCAGGTGTCCATCCCACCAATGGTCCTCCACAAAGGTCTCCGCCTTGGCGGGATAGGCACAATTGGCGATGGGGTTTATGATGATGCCCGCTGGATTAACCGCCACAAACGCCTCGTACATGTTGATCATCATGCGGACATTATCCCGCATGACGTCCGCTGCGCGTTGCGTGACATAATTCAAACTGCCCACGTGTGCAGCACAATTCACAACAAGTTCGGGCCGTACCTGCTCAAATAGCCGCCTCGCCTGCTCAGGCTGGGTGAGATCGTAGCCACTGCTTCTGGAAGAAGCCTGAAAGGGAATGGCCAGTTCAGTCAGGTGGTTACTGACATTCCGACCCACAAAACCACTAGCCCCAAGAAGCAATATCTTCATTAAGAAATCTGGTTACCAGCCGTGCCGAATTGCATCCACAATATACTGCGCCTTGGGCATATCAATATTGTCGTGAATGGGAATGTGGATTTGTGTCCTGTCAAACTCCTCCTGCACGGTGAGCGTTGTTCTCACGGAACCAAAGATACGGTTCCGGTCGATTCGTTGATGAACCACCGAGACCTCGATGTTCCTGCCTTTCATCGCGGCAATGAATGCGTCACGGCGTTCCACATGCATTCCAAAAAGCCAATAGGCGCTTACCCGGTCATCAAACTCGCGGAAAAGCCGGACGCCATCCAATCCCTGCAGGTTCTTCCGGTAGTAGTTCGCAATTTCCAATCGCTGCTTCAGGCGCTCGGTATAGCCCTCGAGGTTTGCAAGCCCTAGGGCAGCCGCGTAGTTGTTCATGTGGTACTTATACCCAATTTCATCCAGGTTGTAGGTGCGCTCTCCGAGGGTATTTACCGGCGAAGCACTTCTGTCAATTCCGAACCACCGAAGGGCCAGTCCGCGTTGCACCAGGGATTGATCCTTGATGCACACGGCGCCGCCGTCACCAGTTGTCAGGTGCTTGATCGCCTGAAAGGAAAAGCACGTAAAATCTGAAAGCGATCCGATGGGGCGGCCGCGATACGATGCACCCAGTGCGTGTGCGGCATCTTCAATTACCGCAATGCCTGCGGAAGAGGCCAACCCGTTGATGGCATCCATGTCGCACGGCAACCCTCCCCAATGAACCGGGATGATCGCCTTTGTTCGCGCTGTGATTTTGGATTTCACCGAGGCGACATCAAGGTTGCCGGTATCGTACTCAATGTCCGCAAACACAGGCTTTGCGTTGACGTAAAGCACGGCGAGGCCGGAAGCCACAAAAGTCTGGGCCGGCAGGATAACCTCATCGCCCTCCCGCACGCCTGCCAGAACAAGCGCCAGGTGAAGCGCGGAGGTGCCGGAGTTCAGCGCCAGCGGATGCAGAAGCCCCAGGTCGGTCGCCAGGCGGCCCTCAAAACTCTTGACTACGTGTCCCTCGCTCAAGTAGGTGGAATTCAACACCGCTGTAATTTGGCGCGGCGCATCCGGGCTGACGTAGGTGTGAAACAGCGGAATGTTCATTCGATCTTTCGGTTGGTCCAGTCCAGCGCTGGCAACAGCAAGAAATTCTCGAACTGCGTGGCCATTTCTCCACGTGCGAGGCACCTCCGATCCATCGGATCAACCACCGTACAATGCAGGGTATTCAGAATAATGTGATGCCACTGATAGGGGTTCTGGGTATACAGTCCCAAAATGAATGCGTACTCCCCTGACTTCAGAAAATTTGCCGGGATTCTCACGACACTCACATAGACACCCTTGGCCATTTTGCCGGAGCCATCCCAGTCTGCCTTCGTGTCGCCCGACCAAAAGAGTTTAACGCCATCAAAATTTACCAGTTCAATGCTGGGCGTCAGCTTTACCCCGTCAATGTTCTTCCACTTTAGTTCAACAAAGAAATCTTCACAGGTGAGCGGCTGGGCCGTAGTCTGTCCTGCGGAATCCAAAAGCCTGGCTTCCAGAATTTTTGCGGATTTATGATCTCCGTCCCTGTCTTCAAAGGTTTCATGCCCAGACTGGGATCCGATGTGTCCGGCGAGGTATCGATGTACGCCTTCATGAACAGGGAGTATTCCGGAAGACACGCCTTTCTCGATAAATACACTTTTTGTGCAGAGCGACTGAACCGCCGTCATGCTGTGGCTTACAAACAAGACTGTCCGACCGCCCCGGCTCACTTCCTCCATTTTCCCCAGGCATTTCTTCTGAAAATCTGCATCACCCACCGCAAGGACCTCATCAATAACCAGAATCTCCGGCTCCAAGAATGCAGCCACCGCAAAAGCCAGGCGCATTTGCATCCCATTGGAATAATACTTCAGCGGGGAATCCAAGAATTGTTCAGTACCGGCAAAATCCACAATGGCATCAAATCGTTTGGCAATCTCTGAATGCCGCATACCCAAGATGGAACCATTGAGGTATATATTCTCTCTGCCACTCAGCTCCGGGTGAAAGCCGGTGCCGATTTCGAGGAGGCTGGCAATCCGGCCGCGACCAATTACTGAACCGCCGGTTGGCGGGGTGATTTTAGAGAGGATCTTAAGCAGGGTTGACTTCCCCGCACCGTTCTTTCCAATAATCCCGATGGAATCGCCGGGGAAGACATCAAAGGTCACATCCTTCAGCGCCCAAAAATCTTCCGTTGCACTTTCGTGCTTCTCAAAAACGCTGGCCATTCGCTCCCGCAAGCTCAAGTACGGTTCAACCCGCCGTGTAATCCTGAATTTCTTTGACAGGCCCCTGATCTCTAAGACTGGCTTCATGGTCAGGCAAGGTCAGCAAAGTAGTACTCGGTCTTCCGGAAATACACCAAGCCGATAATCAACATACATACGGTGGAGCCGATGCTTACTCCCAGCTGATACCCATCCAACGGGACGGAAGACAATGGTGCGCGAAAAATGGCGAGGGCGCCATGCATCGGGTTTATACACAGCAGGCCCCGAAGCAGGTCATTCTTGATAATCGAACTGGGGTAAATCACCGGAGAAAGAAAAAGGAGAATTTGAACCAGGAACGGAATCACGTAT
>JAYRXB010000305.1:0-12035 GCA_041917735.1 Cyclobacteriaceae bacterium | reverse complement strand
CGCGGCGCGATCGGGGAGTGTATTACTCCGCCAAATCTGTGCCCAGGCGAGAAAGAAGCGCTGGTCCGGTGTAAAGCCGTCAATCTTCTCGTTTGATTTTCCCTGTGGAGTCATCTTGAAAGCTTCGTATGCCGCATTCAGGCCCCCGAGATCTCCGATATTCTCACCCAGGGTGAGTTTGCCATTGACGTGCAAGGAGTCGAGAATGGTGTACGCATCAAATTGCTCCTGCAAGAGCTTGGCTTTCGCTTCGAACTTCTTGCGGTCTTCGGGTGTCCACCAGTTGCGCAGCGTGCCATCCTTGTCGTACTGGCTTCCGGAATCGTCAAACCCATGCGATATCTCGTGGCCAATGACGGCGCCAATGGCGCCATAATTGTAGGCGTCGTCGGCCTCCGGGTGAAAAAATGGAAACTGAAGTATTCCCGCAGGAAACACAATTTCATTCATGAGCGGCGAATAGTAAGCGTTGACGGTTGGTGGTGTCATGCCCCAGCGCGAACGATCTACCGGTTTACCCAGTTGACTGAGGGTCTCGTTGTAAGACCACCGACTGGCATTCCTTACGTTCTCGAAGTAGGTGTCGGGCTTGATCACCAGCCCGGGATAGTCTTTCCATTTGTCGGGATAGGCTATCTTCGGCGTGAACGCCTTGAGTTTGGCGAGGGCTTTTTCTTTGGTTACATCGCTCATCCAATCCAGGTTTCGAATGCGGATCTCATAGGCCTTGATGAGGTTGCCGATCAGTTCCTGCATGCGTGCCTTTGCTTGCGGCTTGAAATATTTTTCCACGTACAATTGCCCCAGCAAATCACCAATGGAATTGTCAACACGGCTTGCTGCGCGGTCCCAGCGCGGGCGCTGAACTTTTTGACCGGTGAGGGCCTGGTCGTAGGCAAAACTCGCGTCAACAAAGGCCTTGCTCAGTAGCGGTGCTGCGTTGCGCAGGATGTTCCATTGGAAATAGGCTTGCCACTCAGCCGAAGATACTTGCTGCACCAGGGTATCGATGGTCAGGAAGAAGCGCGGTGAATTGACTAAAACCGTGTCCACCCCGGCCAGGTTCATCTTGCCGATGAAACCTTTCCAGTTCATGCCCGGTGTTGTCTTTGCAAAGTCAGCCAGGGAAAATTTGTTGTAGGTCTTCTGGGGATCACGCATTTCTACACGACTCAGTTGGGCACGTGCCAGCCGCTTCTCCAGCGCGAAGACGGCATCTGCCTTCTTCCTGGCCTCGCTCTCGGAATGGCCGGTTAGGGTGAACAGGGTGATCATGTAGGTGTTCAGTGCTTCTTGTGCTTTCTTCGAGCGGGCATCCGTTTTCAGGTAATAGTCACGGTCAGGCAACGTTGTTCCACCCTGGCTCAATTGCACGGCGTTCTTGGTGGGTTGCTTCCGGTCTTGCCCTACGAAAAACCCAAACAAGGGCGACCCCAGCGCCTGGAGCCGCTGGTAGGCGGCTTCTTCCAGCGCTTGTTGCCCGGTCTTGATTTCGACTGCACGTTTCAGGTCGGCACGGATGGGCTCCATGCCCAACTTGTCGGCGGTTACGGAGTCCAATGCCGCGGCATAGAAATCACCGACGCGCCGGCGAACACTTCCCGCCGGGGCAGTCTTGTCGTTCATTGCCTCCGTCAGGATCGATTGCATCGCTTTGATATTGAATTCGCGGAGCACGTTGAAACTCCCCCACCGGGTTTCCTTGGCCGGCACCGGATTGTTCTTCAGCCAAATTCCGCCGGCATAGTTCACAAAGTCCTGACCCGGTCTGACCATCGGATCCATGTTGGCCGGGTCGATGAATTTTGGCGCGGGTATTTCCTGTCCGTAGGAGCCGTTGATGGCCATGCTGAAGGCCACTGCGGTGATCAGTGAAGGAATTTTCATGGTTTTGTGCTAGTATTAAGGTGAACAAGTTACGCAGGCGAATCACAACGATCAAAGACCATGTGGCGTCATCAATTCCGGCAAAGCGTATTAACCCTGTCCGTCGTGGCGCTATGCTCCCTGACCAGCGTATTCGCCCAGCTAAACGCCGAGCTCTACCAGGTACATAGCCGCTTTGTGGATTCTTCCGCGCTGGTAAGGAGATTCAAGCACGAGGACATGATGCGCTCCCTGGCGAAACTCGGCAAGGAATTCCGAATGCGGCGAGTGGGGACCTCTGTCGAAGGCCGATCCATTAACCTGGTGACCTACGGCCACGGACCGGTGCACGTATTGATGTGGTCACAGATGCATGGTGACGAAACGACGGCCACAAGGGCCATCCTCGATGTCTTTCGGTTTTTGCAAGATCGTGGCAATTCCGAACTGAAGCGCAGGATTCAATCGGCGATCACGTGGCATTTCATACCCATGCTGAACCCCGACGGCGCATCGCGATTTACCCGCCGTAACCGCGATGGCATTGACATCAACCGCGACGCTGTACGCTTGCAGACCCCTGAGGGAAGAGTCTTGAAGCGCGTACGGGATAGCCTCAACGCGGATTGGGGTTTTAACCTTCATGACCAAAGCCGGGGCACCATGGTCAACGCGAAGCCGGCGACCATTTCCTTGCTGGCGCCACCGTACGACTCAACGCGATCCGTCAGTGCTTCCCGCGGCGATGCCATGCAGATGGCCCGCTTTCTCCATGACCAGATCATTGGCTTCATTCCAGGCCAGGTGGGCTTGTATCCCGATGACTTTGAGCCGCGGGCGTTTGGCGACAACATGCAGAAGTGGGGAACCCGCACGGTGCTGATTGAGTCCGGAGGATTCGGCAATGATTACGAGAAGCAAGAGATTCGGAGGCTCAATTTTGTCATGTTGATCACCGCCGTGGAGTCCATTGCATCCCGTGCGTACGAACGAACTCCGGTCGAGTCTTACCACGAGCTGCCGCACAATGCAGCGGGCCGACTGTTGGAGTTAATTGTCCGCCATGTCAGCTACCAGGGCGTGGTGCGCGACATTGGATTTGACCGGCGGGAGATCGACAGTGATGATTTTCGCCGGTATTATCCCCGTGCATCCATCAGTGACTTGGGTGACCTGAGTACGTCGAATGCGTACTTCTATTTGGATGCAACCGGCTACGAGGTTACGGCGGGAAAATCCTATGATGTCGTCCTGGAAGGGATGCAGCAGTTCCGGCGATTGCCCATTGAGAAGCTGATCACCCAGGGGTACACGGATTTTGTCGTCCGCGGCGAGCTGGATCGGTTTGGTGAGCCGCTCAAGGTCAACGTGGTGCCAGCGCCGAATCCACAAGAGATTCAACTGGGGGCAAATCCTTCCCTGTTGTTTTGGAAGAATGGTATGCTGGAGTATGTCCTTGTCAACGGAGTCGTACATCCCGCAAAATAGAAATCCCTCCATAGGGGGAGGGATTTCTTTCGGGCCGGGGATTCGGGTTCGTCGTGCAGGTTCTGGTACAGCAGGTTCTTAAGGAGCCTTGAAGATTGCACGGGAACCCGCGAGGGCCCGCGTTCTTTCACTAACCGCTAACGCTAGACAACTTCAATGGCCTTTACATTTTTGGTTTTGTCCACCACCTTCTTCAGCAGTTGCAGTTTCAGCAGGCCGTCTTCATAGTGTGCCTCCACCTTTTCTTCATTTACATTTTCCGGAAGCATGAATGAGCGGCTGAAATTGGTGTAGCTGAATTCCTTGCGGGTGAATTCTTTTTCCTTTTCCTCTTTTTCAAGTTTCTTTTCTGCGGAGATGGTCAGCATGCCGTTTTCGATGGCGATTTTGAAGTCCTTCTTGTTCAGACCGGGGGCGGCCAGTTCAACAAAAAACTCCTTGTCAGTTTCGCGGATGTTGACCGAAGGAACGGTGATGCTCTTCATCCAATCTGAATCGAAGAACTTTTCATTCTCGAAGAAATCGGGAATCCAGCGGTCCGTCAATAACGACGGGAATAACGGGTTCTTGAGCAGTTTCATACTACCTCCTTTTTTAGTGTGGTTGATCGGGTAACTTTTATTGTCGGTACTAAGCTACACGCAACACCGGCCGCCAGGCAATGACCATCGTGGCCGGCGCGTGATGATGACCATCACACCGGCCGGCTGGTGCGTCATCGGCTGAGATCAGGGTTGAGCCGCGAATTCGGAATAGAGCATCCGGATCTGGTGAACGCCCGCGAGGATGTCTTTGGCTTCCAGCAAAAGCCGGATCTGGAGCAATCCCATCCGGTTGCCCAATTCGTCTTGCTGGATCTTCTGGATCTGGTGATCCAGGCTTTTCTGGATCAGTTCGTTCAGCTTTACCCGGTGGTCTTCCAGTTCCTTGCTTTCCTTGAAATTCATGTGCTGGATGCTGTCGGTAACCTTGTCGATGTAGGTTGAAAGATCCTTCTCGACTTCATCCAGTACTTTTTGGAAGTCGCCTTTGGGCACCGAGTGGTGGTTGATGATGTGGTTGGTAGACACATCGCTGATCAGGTTGGCGCTTTGATACAGGTCCTGAACGAGGTCGAAAACGAGAATGTACAGGCGGCCGGCTGCCAGGTGGCCCTTTTTCACGCGGCGTACGTACTTGATGATCTTGCTGTGTAGTTTTTCGTTCTGTCCCTTGAGTTTCTCCACTTCTTCTTTCGACTTCAGGAGCGTCTCCCGGTCGCCCTTCATGAGCGCCTTCAGGCAATGCTGGGTAATTTTCCGGACGGACTTGAGGTTCTTGACGGTGCTGGACTTGCTTTCCTCCACCATCTGGTGAACGTCGAGTTCCTCGTCGGCGAACGTTTGTTTCAGGGCCTTCTCCTCGGCTTCCTTTTTATTAAACACCACATGGCTGCGAATGAGGAAGAACATCGCCATCGCGGTCAACGCGAAGAAGCCGATGAAGCCCGACTGATAAATAATGAGGGCCATCAATCCGCTGGAAACGAAGGCTACCACGGCCGTGATGAGCCAGCTGGTGATCACATTTACCACTCCCGCCACGCGATAGACCGCACTCTCCCGACCCCAGGCCATGTCGGCAAAGGAGGTCCCCATGGCCACCATGAAGGTCACGAAGGTGGTGGATAACGGCAATTTCTTGGAAGTACCATATGCAATGAGCATGCTGGACACGAGCAGGTTAACGGAAGCGCGCAGCAAATCGAAGGACGGCGCTTCACGGTCGCTGCGGTACTTGGTGGTCAGCTGGGCAAACCGCTGACTCATGAACGAGGAAACATTGGTTGGCACCACACTTTCAATGAGGTTACCGATTTTGACACCCGAGCCGACGATGGCCCGGGAGATAACGTTTGCTTTGAAAAGCTCTTCACCCTCATCCTGCCGCCCCAGGGAAACTTCTGTTTCTGTCACCTTGCGGCTCTTGGCATTCGTCCACAAGGTCACGATCATGATGAAGCCGCTGATGAGCAAGAGGTAATACGGTGTTTCAATTTGTGTCTTCAGCACATCCATGGTCATTTCACTGGCGGGCAGGCCCGAGGCTTGCCAGGACTGAAAGGAAATGAGTCCCGCTACCGGAATACCGATGAAGTTGACCAGGTCGTTGGCCGCAAACGCCATGGCCAGGGAGAACGTCCCGAGCAGTACTACCATCTTGAGTGGATGAATCTTGATCCACCACATCAATACCTGGATCAGGATGCTGAAAAAGACAACGGATCCAATAAGTATATTCTGCGTGTTGGCAATGATCCACTTTACCTGCGCGTCGGTGAGAAGCACGCTTCCCTTGGCGCCTTTGATCAGGAGAAAATAAATGATGGAAGAAATGGCGATGCCGCTGAAAAGAGCGCCGTATTTCTTAAGGCTCTTGTCGAGGTCAAAGGAGAAAATGATGCGAAGAACATGCTGGATGCCGGAACCAAACACGAAGGAGAGGAGCACGGAAAGAAATATGCCGCTGATGATGGTGATGGCGCTCGACATGTTGATGACTTCATCCATGTTCGGGATGCCGGCAGACCGGTCAAGGGAAAGCAAGATGCCGGTGACGGATGCTGCCCCGAGAATTTCAAAGACCAGCGATACCGTGGTGGAAGTTGGCAGCCCCAGCGAGTTGTAGACATCCAACAGTACAATGTCGGTGAGCATGACCGCCATGAAGATGATCATGACTTTCTCGAACGTAAAGAAGGAGGGATTGAAGAGGCCATTGCGGGCCACTTCCATCATCCCGCTGGAAAACGTCGATCCGACCAGCACACCCAGACTGGCGACAATCAGAATGGTACGAAAGGAGCCTGCCTTGGACCCTATGGCGGAGTTGAGAAAATTGACGGCATCGTTACTAACGCCGACAATCAGATCGACCACGGCGGTGGCCAGCAGAACAAAAACGAGAATCTGGTAGGGTTCCATAAGAAGTCCTGAAGAAAGGTGAATGGGCAACCTGCGGCAAAGTCCAATTTTTTCACCGACAGAGGCCTGACAATCGTCACCCCGCGTACATCATTTTTGTCCTTCGAGATTGACCGATTTCGGGCAAGATACGCCGAAAATGGACGTATTTGGACTTACAAACAGCCTTTTTCCGCCAAATGGATTAACATTTTGGTTTGGTCCAGTTTTAGGATTGTCTTTCGGGAACTAATCGCGCTGTCTATGCTCAAGAATCACTTCCTCATTGCTTTCCGCACCCTGCTGGTCAACCGAATGTATTCGGTCATCAACGTGTTCGGACTAACGGTAGGCATCAGCAGTTGCCTGGTCATTTTTCTCATTGTCCGGTATGAATTGAGCTTTAACCGAAGTATCCCGGATGCGGACAAGATCTATCGGGTGTATACCAACTTCAGCGGAGACTTTGAGGGCACCAACCGCGGGGTGTGTACCGGCGTCCAGGAAAAGGTAGCCACGCACTTTACCGGTCTCTCGGCCGCCCTTCCATTGCATGGATGGAGCGCAGAAGTCACGCTCCCCGGTCAGGCAGCTTCCAGCTCCGACGCCCGGGAATCGAACCTTGCCATTACAACCCCGGCCTACTTCGATGTGGTTCCTGCATATACCTGGGTCCGGGGTTCGGCATCCGCACTCCTAACACCTGGCCAGGTCATATTGACGGTGGAACAGGCGCGAAAGTATTTTGGTAACGGTTCACCCGATGCCTGGATGGGACAGACACTCCAGTACAATGACTCCCTGTCCATGACGGTGGCTGGGCTGGTTATGCCGGAGCCGGGCAACAGGGACTTTGAATTTACGGACTTCCTTTCCCTGTCGACAATTAACGCCACCTGGCTCAAGGACAGGATTGGACTCAACGACTGGCAAAGTACCAACAGTAGCTCCCAACTGTTCATTAAACTTGACGAAGGCGCCAATCGGGAAGGCATCGAAGCCCAACTGCCCGCGCTCGCTGAAGAGTATGCGAAACATAATACCGACAACACGTGGAAGGTTTCGTATCGCCTGCAGCCCTTGAGTGATCTTCATTTCAATACCACACTTGGAATTTTTGACTTCAGCAGGCCGGCGACACACCTTGGTATACTGGGAACTCTTTCGGTGGTGGCACTCATCCTGGTCGTTCTGGCATCAATCAATTTCATTAACCTGGAAACTGCCCGGGCCGTCCGGCGCGCGCGGGAGGTGGGTATTCGAAAAGTGCTGGGTAGTTCCCGGGGTCAACTCATCTGGCATTTTCTTGCGCAAAGCCTGGTGATCACGCTGGTGGCCATCATCGTAGCCATTCCGGCTGCGGAAATGGGATTGCTGATTTTCCAGGACTTTATCCCGAAAGGCGTGACGCTGTCGCTCACTGACTTGCCAACGCTGACCTTTCTGCTGGCTGTGCTTTTTGTCGTAGGCGTACTTTCCGGATTATACCCGGCCTTTGTCTTGTCATCTTTCTTGCCAGCCACGGCCCTGAAGAGCCAGGGCTACAGTCACCTTGGACCTTCCCGTACCTCCGTGCTGCGTCGGGGACTGATTGTGTTTCAATTTGCGAGCGCGCAATTGCTAATCTTGGGCACGCTGGTGATCCTGGCCCAGATGGACTATATGCTGAACAAGGACCTTGGCTTCGAGCACGATGCGGTCATTCACATCAATCCACCGTGGGAAGCCAGTGAGGAAAAACGGTTTACGTTCAAAAATGAAGTGGAGCGGATTCCTCGCGTAGCGTTAGTAACACTTTGCCAACAGACCCCCGCTGCTCGCGGATACAGCTCCAACGTGCTCACCGTAAAGCGAGGAGGCGAGGAAGTCAAGAAGAGTGCAATGCGCAAGTTCGGTGATTCCAACTACCTGGCGGTGTATGGTATCAAACTCGTAGCCGGCAGGAACCTGACGCCAAACCACCGGACAGAAATACTGGTCAACGAGGCCTTTCTCAAGGAGTTTGGCTTAACCCTGGATGAGGCTCTGGGAACAGAAGCGCATCAAAATGACCGAACCTATACGATCGTCGGTGTCATGAAGGACTATCATGTGTTTTCACTGCACGGGCCATACCAACCGGTTTATATGTCGGGTTGGGAAGAAGATCTGCATGGAATCAGTTTGAAGTTGAACAAAACTGACGCCCAGCATCCCAACTACCAGCCTGTGCTGGCTGAACTGGAAGCCGCCTCGAAAAAAATTTACCCGGAGTATCGCTTCAAGTATGAATTTGTGGATGAAACCATTCGCGGATTCTACGAGACCGAGCGAAAGATGTCCAAGCTTTCCGGTACGGCAATGGTCATCGCGATTATCATCAGCTGCCTGGGGCTGTTTGCGTTGGCTTCGTACACCGCAGTGCAGCGATCCAAGGAGGTTGGTATTCGAAAAGTCCTCGGCGCGACGGCTGAAAATATCCTCGTGTTGCTTTCTGCTGATTTCGTCAAGTTGGTGGCGCTGGCGTTCAGCATTGCCGCGCCAATAGCGTGGTGGGGTGCCGACAAGTTCCTCAGCAACTATTCCTTCCACGTTACGCCCGGTTGGTCGCTGTATGCGATTGCCGGAGCGGGTTCACTGATGTTGGCCTTCCTTACGGTCGCCTACCAGGCGGTTAAAACTTCTTCCATGAACCCGGTGGAATCGCTGCGGACGGAATAGGAATAATTACTTGGCGGACCGCGCGGCGGATTGGTGCTGTCGGGCCAGGGCCAGCGCTACGGCCGACGATGCGTTGACCAGCCCTCCTGTATTGCTGAGCTCCGAGAAAGAGGTCTCGCCGCCACCGGGTTTATTGACCGAGAGCCCGTCAAACTTCCGGGTAGATGACCGGATGATGTCGGCGAGCTCGACAGCTGTCAGATCTGGAAAATAGGACCAGACCAGCGCGGCGATCCCACTGACCACCGGCGCGGCCATACTCGTTCCGCTCAGATCTTCATAGCCGTTGCCCGGCACCGAAGAATAGATGTCGACACCCGGCGCGAAAACGTCTACTGTCTTTTTTCCATAGTTGCTGAAGTCAGCGACAAATTCCTTCCCGGTACCCGCGGAGGTGGCACCTACCTCCAGCCAGTTTCGGGCCTGCTTCCCATCGGCATACTTCCGGTTCGGGAAATTTCCCTCCTTATCGTTGTCTTGTTTCTCGTTGCCGGCGCCGTGAACGAGCAATACACCCTTCTTTTCGGCATAGGCTACGGCCTCATCCACCACCGCCTTGTCGGGAGAAATAGACTTGCCAAAGCTCATGTTGATGATCCGTGCACCGTTGTCGACCGCATAGCGGATAGCGTTGGCGATGTCCTTGTCCCGTTCATCGCCGTTCGGTACGGCGCGGAGGGTCATGATACGAACATGGTCGGCGATGCCCTGAATGCCGATGTTGTTGGCGCGGTTGGCACTCACGATCCCAGCCACATGGGTGCCGTGCTTTGAATCAGGGCCCTTTACGCTATTGTTCCCATAGAACCGCTCGCGGACATCAGCGGTGTTGTCGCCCACCATTTGCCGGGAATCGAAATCGGTGTTGTAACCGTACTCGACGATAACCCTGTAGTGATTGACGGCTTCATCCAGGTCTTTGCCGATTTTTTCCAGGTCCTCGTCCTCCTTGGCATCGCGCAACAGGAGCAGCGCAAATCCTTTGGCAAAACTTAACGACGGATTAGACGAACGGAGGGTGTCGATGGCCTGGCGTGTAATCCGGTCGGTTTTCAGAACAGCCTTGAGGGTGTCGAGGCTAAACCGGAGGCTACGACTCATTTTGAGGAAGTATTCATATTCCTCCAGGTTATTGTCGCGCAAGCGGGTGTACTTGTCTTTAATGGCCACGTATGTTGCATACTCCTTTCGTTGTTTGCCGGGCACTTTGTTTGCCGGAATGGACCCGTACTTCTTCTCCAGCCGCATGTATTCGCGCGTCAGTTCATACGTATCCTCGTTTACTTCGCCACCCGGACCACCAATGAAATTCCATCCGTGGATGTCGTCGACATATCCGTTCTTGTCATCGTCGATCCCGTTGCCGGCGATTTCACGTGCATTCACCCACAGCACATCCTTGAGGTCCTCGTGATCGATGTCGATCCCCGAGTCAATAATCGCCACCGTGACGGGCACAGCCGGCCGGCCTTGCAGTTGTTCATATGCCTTGTCGATGCTGATCCCCTGTACCTGGTGACTTTCCGGATCGAGGAGGTGCCATCCTTTGGGTGGTTGGGCCACCACACTTGCCTGGACAAGGAACAATGCAACGGCGAACAACAGAATGCGAAGGGTATTCATACAAGTGGGAGAACGCAAAAATACAGGCTTTGACGTGTTGCCCTCGAAAATTCCTCAAAAGGGTAGAAAACCTTACGCTGGATAGCTTGCCGAAGATACTCCAGGCAAGAATTTGAATCCTGTGGGCACATTTGTTCAGTTAAACGCACGGGTTATGGTACAGATTATACTACTGGCAGTTGGCGCTTTTTTCGCACTCTTCTTCTATTATGCCGCCTGGTTGAATCGCCAACGGGGGGTGGAATCCACACCGCACCTGGTGGTCTGATTCCTTCGGATGGCGATCACCATCCGAAAGTGGGACTCCCTTCGATGCCCTCGCTATGCTCGGTCCCTCAGGGTAAACTTTCTCGTCCCAAACTGTTTCAAAAACAAAAAACCCACCTTTTCAAGATGGGTTTTAAACGTGCCGAAGGCGGGACTCCCTTCTATGCCCTCGCTATGCTCGGTCCCTCAGGGTAAACTTCTCGTCCCATGCTGTTTCAAAAACAAAAAACCCACCTTTTCAAGATGGGTTTTTAACGTGCCGAAGGCGGGACTCGAACCCGCATACCTTGCGGCACACGCCCCTGAAACGTGCGTGTCTACCAATTTCACCACTTCGGCGGTACTACCTCGTGCCTTCCATCGGGGGAAGGATCAGGGTGAGGTGTGCCCGGGACTGGGGTACACCCCCGGGCTGTTGCTCAGCAACTTAGGCTGCAAAAGTAGAAACATTTGGGAAACTCGATGCACCATAGGTTAATCTTTCTGTTCAAAATTTGGGTCGCCGCCGTCATAGTCGGGGCTAGATGGATCGAATTTCGAATTGTAAGCCCCGATATACTTTAGCCAGTTTTCGTAAACCCCACGATCTTCAACCCACTTGGTCCTTTCAAAGCCGTGGATCTCTTTCCAGTCCTCGAACGTCGGTCGGCCAGTTTCATAGCAGTAGTTCCACAAATCCCTGTTTGTTCTGCGCTTGTTTAAAGACTTTCTATTTCGGCGGCACCACTCCTTGAAGGGAAGTTCGGTATCTGCCCCTTTGTCAATTGGATAGTCGCTCAGCTGCTTCACCTTGGATGGCTGTGGCTGAGATTTCCTCTTCCTTATGACAAAGACCCAAAACGGAAGGCCTACAAGAAAGCACAGGCCCAACAGGAATAGTAATGCCAATACCGTCTCCATCACTTCTTCCTCGAAAGCTCATCCACCTTCTCCTTCAACCTGGCCTGTTCCACCTGTATATCCCCCAGAATCTCATAGAGATTGGTATCAAAGCTGAAGTCGCTGCTGATGTAGCGCTTCGCCTCCCAGACCTCTTTGATCTGTTTGGGCTTCAGAATATAGCTTGGATGTTGGCCGTTCTTGTTGTCGCTAGTCATGACCAGGCAGGGGTTCTCTTTATCCCGGAGACGATTAAGCACCCGCTTAATG
>JAYRXB010000304.1:0-2104 GCA_041917735.1 Cyclobacteriaceae bacterium | reverse complement strand
TCACAGAAGACATGTACCGGATCGTGATCCCGCCCGGCAGCGAGATTATCCACGTTATGCCGCAGGACTACACGGTCGACTACGAGGAAGGTATCAAGGACCCCGTAGGCATGAGCGGTGTGAAACTCGAGGCTGATTTCCACATCATCACGGCCCAGACCAGCGCCATCAATAACATCAACAAGTGCGTGCGCCGGGCCGGCCTCGAAATCGACAACCTGATCCTGGAGCCCCTGGCGTCGAGCCTGGCCGTGCTCAGCGACGAGGAAAAAGAGGCCGGTGTTTGCATCATCGACATCGGCGGAGGTACTACCGACATCGCCATTTTCTACGATAACATCATTCGCCATACTGCCGTCATTCCGTTTGGCGGAAACATCCTCACCAACGACATCCAGACGGGCCTCATGGTGATGGCCAAGCAGGCCGAGCAGTTGAAGACCAAGTTTGGAAAGGCCATCGCTGAAGAAGCGAACCCCAACGAGATTGTTTCCATCCCGGGCATCCGCAACCGGTCGGCGAAGGAGATCTCGGTCAAGAACCTCTCGAACATCATCCAGGCACGCATGGAAGAGATCATCGAGATGGCACACACCGAAATCATCAGCTCCGGATTCGAGAACCGGCTGGCCGGCGGTATCGTCATCACGGGTGGCGGCGCCCAGTTGCACAGCCTGAGACACCTCGTGGAATACATGACGGGAATGGATACCCGCATCGGCTACCCCAACGAACACCTGGGCAAGAGCAAACTCGAAGCGGTGAAGAGCCCGATGTACGCCACCGCCGTGGGTCTCGTTTTGGCCGGATTCCGTTCACTTGACGAACGCGAAGAGCGTTACCGCGAAGCCATGGAAAGCAAAGTGACTGTCAAGGTGAAGAAGTCTTCGCCCCGGGCAGCCACTTCGGATTTCTTCACCAGCATCCTCAACAAGACGAAAGGACTGCTGATTGATGACCTCGATGGAAAGAACGAATACTAGCAACCACTAAACCACTACAATTATGTTTCAACCCGGAACGACTTACAAATTCGACCTGCCTTCGCGGCACTCGAAGTCGATCATCAAGGTGGTCGGCGTCGGTGGCGGCGGCAGCAACGCGGTGAACCACATGTACAAACTCGGCATCAAGGATGTGGAGTTCTTCGTGTGCAACACCGACCTCCAGGCGCTCAACAGCAGCCCGGTTCCCAACAAACTCCAGATCGGCACCAACCTGACAGAAGGTCTCGGATGCGGCGCCAACCCTGAAGTGGGCCGTGCTGCAGCCATGGAAAGCAAAGAGCAAATCCGCGAGATGCTGCAGGGTACCAAGATGGTATTCATCACGGCGGGCATGGGCGGCGGAACCGGTACCGGCGCAGCGCCCGTCATCGCCAAGATTGCCAAGGAAATGGATATACTCACCGTAGGCATCGTCACCATGCCTTTCGGATTCGAAGGCCGCAAGAAGTCAGGGCAGGCACAAGCAGGACTGGATGCTATGCGCAGCAGTTGCGACACCGTGCTGGCCATCCTCAACGACCAGCTCCGCCAGATGTTCGGCAACCTGTCGATCAGCCAGGCTTTTGGTGAAGCCGATGGCGTACTGACGACAGCAGCCAAGAGCATTGCGGAAATCATCACGCTCGCCGGATACGTCAACGTTGACTTCCAGGATGTGCGCACGGTGATGCTCAACGCCGGTGCAGCCGTCATGGGATCGGCAGAGACCACCGGTGAGGACCGAGCCGTACGTGCAGCCCAGCAGGCGCTCGCCTCGCCGCTGCTCGAAAACTGCGACATCATGGGAGCCAAGCGCATCCTGCTCTCCATCATGTCGGGCGAAGCCGCTGAACTCCAGATGGACGAACTCAGCACCATCACCGAGTACATACAGGAACAGGCCGGCGATGAGTGCGAAGTGATTTTTGGACATGGTGTGGATGAAGCCCTAGGCAACTCCATTCGTGTTACCGTGATTGCTACCGGCTTTGCCGGACAGGGACGCACCGAACCCAAACGGGTAGAGGAGAAGAAAGTGCTTGACCTGGAGAAAACCCGCCCCACGGAAGAATGGGTGGACAACTCCGTCAACGAGCGCAACTATGAGATTGAGTTGA
>JAYRXB010000303.1:0-8985 GCA_041917735.1 Cyclobacteriaceae bacterium | reverse complement strand
CCACACCAATCCAGGAAGAATCCTGGCCGGTACTCTCGTAGAGCTCACCCCGGTGAATCAGCAAGCCTTGCGTGAAGGCCCTGGGGTCGTGTGGGAGGGTGCTCTGCACAGTAAAGAGAATTTCAGACGAAGAGCGGATTTTCTTTTCGTTGGTACTGCAGGCTGCGATACCGATAGCCAGGATCAAAAGGACAAGATTACGCATACCTATTTCGCAGGCTTATACGGTCGCAACTCGTTCCACCGGTCGATGAATTTCACGGCCGCGTTCACCGTACCGGCGCTCGCTGCAGCTCCACGCGCCGCCGTTCCCTCCTTCGGGTCTACCACGCCCCATACACCGGTTGACGACATTTCAGCCGAAGAAGTCTTCTTTCCCGTTTCTTTCGCCTTTAGGCCTTCGGCAAGGAAAACCAGCGTAGCCGTTGGGTCGCCGGCATTCACCTCAGGCAGCATGGCCTGGAGGTGGGGAGGCAAGGTAAGTGTGGCAGGGACAGCCTTGTCCAATTGCACCAACGATGGCATGTGATAGAGCGATGAGGAGGTCTCCCCTGTACCTCCGTGGCGATCGAAGGCAGCGGGCCGGGGTGGCCCCATCGTGCCCTCCCGGAACGGGGCTATCGCTTGTTCAAACAAAACCGCGATTCCCGGCGTGGTTTGATTGATCTTGTCAACCAGCAGGGTACTCACGGCCGTATTGCCGGTGTGGGCATTGAGGATAATGAATCGCTTAAAGCCATGCTGGATCAGGCTTTCTACGGCTTCCATATGAACCTGGATAATGGTCTCCGCCTTCATGGTAATTGTGCCGGCAAAACCCATGTGATAGGGCGACTGGCCCGCCATCAGTACAGGGACAACCAGAATGTCGCGCTGCTGGGCGATGAGCTTGCACTGTTCAACTCCGTTGATGAAGTCTGTTCCGATGGGCAGGTGATACCCGTGTTGTTCCATAGCCCCGATGGGAATGATCACCATATCCGACTTCTTCAGGAACTCGTTCACCTCGGGTACGGTCATGTGCGGAAGGTAGTTCCTCACTTTCTTTTCCGTCCACAGCGGGTTGGTTTGGGCCAGTGAGCCCACACCCGATACCAACAGAACAAACAGCATCCACCTTCTCATGGCTACTTCATTTTAGTGCAACAAGCTTTCGATTTGGCAGCAGCCTCTTCGGGACGCGCAAGCGCCAAGTCGTATTCTTCAACCCGGATTGGCTTCATGATGCATTGCTTGGCTGGTTACCAAATCACAATCTGCAAACTGTCCGGCCGGCACATCGGGTCGCCCGGTTTGATACCAAAAGTCCTATGAAACTCCGGCATATTGGACAGTGGGCCAATGACTCGGAATTCGGCCGGCGCATGAACGTCGGTCATGATCTGCCGCGCCAGCGACTCGTCCTTGGTATTGATCATCCAGGCATAGGCATAACCCAGGAAGAAGCGTTCATCCGGCGTTAGCCCTCCGATCACCTGGTTTTCGCGGTACTGGGCAGTACGCTTGAAGGCTTCATAGCCCATCACCACACCGCCGAGGTCGGCAATATTCTCTCCCTGGGTGGCATCCCCGTTCAAGTGCTTTCCGTCGAGCACGGTGTAGGCGATGTATTGCTCTACAATCTTTTTCGTCTTGGCCAGGAATTTGGCGCGATCTTCTTCAGTCCACCAGTTCCTGAGGTTACCGTTTTCATCGTACTGGCTTCCCTGGTCATCAAAGCCGTGCGTAATTTCATGGCCGAACGTGGAGCCGCCGATGATGCCGTAGAGGATGGCGTCGTCGGCCATCCGCCGCTCAAATCCCGGAACGAGGATATTGCACGCTGGCACAGCAATTTCATTGTTGCTGGGATTGTAATAGGCATTGTAGGTCTGCGGGTACATCCCCCACTCCGTGCGGTCAACCGGCTTGCCAAACTTGACCATTTGATCGGCGTGCTGCCAGGCATTGGCGCGCAGGGCATTGGCACAATACGAACTGCGGTCGACCTCCAGGGCGCTGAGGTCCTTCCACTTGTCGGGATAACCCACCTTCATCACGATACCCTTGAGTTTACTTTGTGCCCGCTTCTTGGTTGCCTCACCCATCCAGTCCAGCTTCTCCAGTCGCTCCGCATAGACATCGCGGATGGCGTTGCCGATCTCGAGCAGTTTCTCTTTGGATCCTTTGGGGAGGTATTCGTCCACATAAACCTGGCCGATCAACTCGCCGAGGTAGCGGTTTGTTTGTTGTACTACCCTTTTCCAGCGGGGCCGTTGCTGGGTCACGCCATTGAGGATGGTCGAATAGAACTTGAAGTTCTGCTGCTCGATGTCGCGCGTCAGGTAGGTAGCATACGCATCCACGAGGTTCCAGGTAAGGTACGCCTTCCAGTCGTCGAGTGAATAATTCCTGATCACGCGATTGAGCGCCGTGAAGAACTCCGGCTGTCCCACGATGACCGTATCCGCCTGTGGCGCACCCATTTCGGTCAGCATCGCCGACCAGTCGATGCGCGAGGTCAATGACTTAAAGCGCTTCACCGACATCTTGTTGTAGTTCTTTACCGGGTCACGGAGCGCTTCCAACTTGCGGGAGGCTTCAGCCAGTTCCGTTTCCAGCATCATGATCTGGGTAGAATTACGCCCGGCCAGCGTCTCGTCCTGGCCCAACAACATGAACATGGCGTGCATGTGTTTCACATACTCGTTTCGGATGTTCACGGTGCGCTCGTCGGTGTTGAAATAGTAATCGCGGTCACCCAGCCCCAGCCCGCCCTGGTAAAAGAAGAGCGCATACTTGGTGCTGATTTTGTCATCCTGACCAAGGTAGAACGAAAATGCTGGTGCCACCCCGATGGTATGCAGATGCGCCAGGGCCTTGAGCAACGAAGGAACATCCGTCACTTGTTGAATCCGATCGAGTTCTTCTTTCAAGGGAGCAAGGCCCGCCTTCTCGATGGTCACGGTGTCCATTCCGGACGCATAGAAGTCGCCAATTTTCTGCTTGTTGCTTCCCTTCTCCGAGGTGGCAGCCGCTGCCCGGGTGCATACCTGGAGTACCTGCGCGTTGATGGTGTCGCCAATCAGTCTCCACAAACCGTTTGAGCTCTCGGATGCCGGAATGGGGTTTCGATCAAACCATCCGCCGTTGGCATAGCGGAAAAAGTTATCACCGGGCCTTACCGTGGTGTCGCGATTGACCACCAGGGGATCCGGCGGCAATACTTCGGTCTTCTTTTCGGGAGGACTACACGCGGAGAGCAGACTGAAGGCCAGGATGACAAGTACGAATCGTAACAGCATGGGGTGTGGGGTTAGTCAAATTGGGATGGGTCAGGGCAGCCGGTGAAGAATGGCCCGTTGCACATGTTGGACCGAATAGTTTACTACATCCGATTGCTCACCCAGTTTCTTTCCGGAAGTGACCTCGAAGATAAGTGCTCCGTCACGCAATTCATAGGTGGACGTCAACATGATCTCGTGCGTCTCAAACACACAGTAGAGCTTATTGCCAACGAGATAGTCATTCAGGACAACCCCTCCGCCTTCATCCAACTCATACGTCTGGGTAGCCTGATTCAACAGCCGCAGCGTGTAATCCTTGGTCATGGGCATTTTCGCTGAAAGGTAGTCTGTCTTCCACGACCATGTATTCGCGGCAGTCCCGGGCTTAACGGTAAAGCGGATGTTCACGCTATCCCGGACCTTTCCATCCTTATACATTCGCATTACGCCGGCCCAGGTCCCGGTCAGGTTATCTGGAAATGACTGCGCTGCTGCGGTGGAGATGAATACCATGACCAGCATCCAGCATGACAAACATTCTTTCATGAGGCTACTATACGAGTTGTGGTTTCTGCAGTTCCTCCTTTTCACGCTCCTTCAGCAGCTCACGCAAGGCCAATGTTACAGGCCCCGGTCGACCTGTTCCCAGGGGTCGGTCGTCCACGCGCACAATGGGAAGTATCCCCTTCGTGGTGCTGGTCAGGAATGCCTCCGCTGCATCGAATACTTCCGGGAGTTGAACATCCCGAACTTCGACCGGATGATTTCCGGAGGCCACTTCGAGGACGCGCATGCGGGTGATGCCGTGCAGGATGTGATTGGCCGGTGTCACCAGCGTTCCCTGTCGGGTAACCAGGAAAAAGTTACAACGGGGGAATTCCGACACAAGTCCATCGCGGTGATACAGAACATCGGCAGCGTTGGATTCTTTCATTCGCTTCAGGAGCCAAACGCCCATGATGTAGTTGATGGTTTTCACTTCCGCGATCTCGCGTCGATACGGGTACGTGATGATCGGGATCCCCTGCTCCACCTGGGTGATGGAGGGAAGCACCAAGGGGTGCTGCGAAATGAGGAAATTGCTTTTCGTCGGATGATAGGCATCGGGAGAGTAGCCGCCCGTCAGGATGAGTTTCATTCCTGCCTCGGCCATGCCATTGCTGTGGATAAGCCGGGCAATCACCTCTTTCAGGGACGACCGGTCGATGACGCCCTCGAGCCCCATGGTTGCGGCAGAGCGATAGAATCGATCGAGGTAATCATCCAGGTACAAGGGAACGCCCTGGCTGATACGAAAGAAGTCGAAAATGCCATACCCGCGCTGGATGGCCAGGTCACTGACGTGGAGTTGCGCTTTTTCCAGGGGCAGGATATCGCCGTTGAGGTAGGCCAGCATGGTCAGGGGATGATCATATATTTCTTCAATATCGGAATCACTTTGTCGAGAGGCAAGGCATCCACCTGGCGACCATCCCGCCCGGTGACCGTTGTCGCCTGGAAAAGGGAGTTCAGGATAGCTTCTTCGGTGGCCTCAATGACGGCCAAAAATAGCGGCGACACGGCATCGTTGGACAGCAGGGTAACGTCTTGCGTCTTTTCTTTTGGACTGAAGGGCATGCGCAGCCGCGGGTGCGTTGAGAACGCGATGACATAGTCGCCGCTTCCGTTCGAGCCGATGCCGCCGGTTCGACCCAGGCCGAGCATGGCCCGCTGTGCCAGCCGTTTCAGGTTACGGGCATCCAGGGGGGCATCGGTGGCAACCACGATCATACACGATCCATCCGGGCTATCGTTAAGCTGATCGCTGAGGTAGTATTTCTTGAGCTCTTTGCCCACGGGAGCCCCGCCCACCTGGAGAACGCCTCCGAAGTTGGTCTGTACCAGGACCCCGACGGTATACCCGCCCAGCTTGGCCGGCAGCTTTCGAGAGGAAGTGCCGATGCCGCCTTTGAATCCAAAGCAAACTGTACCCGTTCCGGCACCAACGCTCCCTTCCTCCACTTTACCCGTGGCAGCAGATTGAATGGCTTGAAGGACGTCAGAGGCTTTGAGCGCACGCGCACGAATGTCGTTGAGGTATCCATCGTTGGTCTCGCCCACCACGGCGTTGACTGACTGCACCTGCTCATTTCCAGGTTGCTCAAGCGTATAGCCTACCAGCGCATCGATGGCAATCGGTACACTCAGCGTATTGGTGAGCACCACGGGCGTCTCCATGTTGCCCAGCTCATCCACCTGGGTTGATCCGGCCAATTTCCCAAAACCATTGCCGACGTAGATGGCGGCCGGCACCTTTTGCTGAAAGAGGTTATCTCCGTGTGGAATGATGACGGTAGCGCCGGTTCGGACCGAGGTACCTTCCTTGCGGGTTGTATGACCAACCTTTACTCCTTCGACATCCGTAATGGCGTTTTGGGTGCCGGGAGGAATCACACCGATGATCACGCCAAATTCCCGCACCCGGCCCCTACCCTGCGAATTAACCCATCTGGGGTAAAGGAGAATGACTACCAGGAGAAGAAACGCGCGAGTGATCATGGACGAGTGGAGGAAACCTCCTGAAGGCAAGGTAACCTTGAATCGCCAGATTCGCCACATTGTTCCCTGTGGCCTATTTCCGCTACCGGAATCGATACCCCAGGATCAGTCCAGGACCGCCGTAGGCCGATGAATAGATCACATAGTTGCCCAGCAGACCCCTGGGCATGGCATAGTTTAGCTCTGCGCTGAATTTTCCACGCCCATATCCAATCCCCACCGTAAAGTTGGTAGCGGTGGAAACATCCAGGTTTACATTTCCCATTTTCAATGCGCCTGTGCCGCCGAGCGGGAAAGCATACGCAAAGCCTGCGTTGACATACAACCGGTCAGCATCGTGAATGAAAAGGTATCTCCGCAGGCTCACATTGAGGTCGAGGGCGGCGTAGTTGATCGAAAGGTTTGTGCCATCCGCCTTAGAGCTGTAAGACTGGTACGCGGGCTCGAATGTAACCGACCACATTCCTTTATTGAACGGCAGGACTGCTTCCACCTCGAATCCCAACCGAAAAGTTACGGCGCTGTTGAACTCCGTGCGTTTGGTTCCGTCATCGATGTAGAAGCTATTGTAAAACAAGCCCGGTCGCAGGGTTAAGTGCGTCGGGGCTGTCCGTTTTGTAGGCTCTGTAGAAGCCACGGAGGTTCCGGTGCACTCATTGTACTTAGCAAAGACCCGCATGAGTGGCGCCCGTTCGTATTTCAGTTTCTTCATGTCTTGCTCGTCAATCGACGCGCATTTCATGTCATTGAACAGTTGCTGTTTGTACTGGTCGTTGGTCGTGGCGAAACCGGTTTCATACAGACCAGACGGGTCCATTTGCAGGTACCGTTTGTAGACGAGTTGATTGGGTGCGCCACCGTCCATGGCGTAAAAGAACCTTGTCAGGCCTTCATCCCGGTATTCATAGAGGGTTGCCTTCCCGCCGCTGAGCATCCGCAGGTAAATGGTCTCTTGTTTGAACGAAGGATTCCGGTCCCGGGTCAGGTTCTGCGTCCGCTCACTCGAGCGATCGATCAGCACCGTAAATCGGCGAAACGTAGCGTCACCGGTTATTCCAAATTCCGTAATGGACTCCAGGTTCCCCTCCTGGGCGGCTCCATCTGCCACCCGGTACTCAAACGATGTGGGATTGCTTTCCCAATCCATGTTGCGGATCTCGCACGCGGTGCGCTGCCCATCGGTGGTAATTACATAACCCGGTTCAAACTTGACTTGCGCCAGGGAACCAAAGCCCATGAGGGCAAACAATACAAGGAAGGATAACTTTCTCATACCCTATTAATGAATTGATTTACCAAATCTTTACGCGCTTCTCCGGTGCGAGGTACAACGAATCGCCGGGCTGAATACCAAAGGCTTCGTAGAATTCCGGTACGTTGCGAACCACGCCATTGACCCGGAATTTCGCCGGGGAGTGCGGGTCTGTGCTTACCTGCAGGCGCAGCGACTGCTCGCGTGCCTTGTATCTCCAGGCCTGGCCATACCCGAGGAAAACCCGCTGGGTGCTGGTGAAGCCATCCATGACCGGGCCTTCTTTTCCGCCAAGCGACATTTTGTAGGCCTTCAATGCAATGCTCAAACCACCCAGGTCGCCAATGTTTTCACCGAGGGTGAACTCACCGTTTACATTCAGGTCGGGCAGCGCCTTGAATTCGTTATACTGGTTCACGAGGGCGGCGGTCCGCTTCTTGAATTCCTCATTGTCTTTGTCCGTCCACCAGTTTTTCAACACACCATCGCCGTCAAAGCGGCTCCCCTGGTCATCAAACCCGTGGCCGATCTCATGGCCAATCACAGCGCCGATGGCACCATAGTTAACGGCATCTTCTGCAGTGAGGTCAAAGAAAGGAGGCTGAAGAATTGCAGCCGGAAACACAATCTCGTTTTTGGAAGGGTCATAGTATGCGTTTACCGTCTGGGGTGTCATTTGCCAGGCCGTCTTGTCTATCGGCTTGCCGATCTTGCCAATCTGCTCCTTGTGGTTGGCCAGCTCGGCACTTTGCAGGTTAGCTACCAGGTTGTCCTTGGTGATCGTCACGGCACTGTAATCCTTCCATTTGTCCGGATAACCGATTTTGGGGGTGAACTTGGAGAGCTTATCCAAGGCCTGCATCTTGGTTTCAGCACCCATCCAATCCAACTCGTTGATGCTCGCCTTGTAGGCTTCAATCAGGTTTCCCACCAATTTATTCATCCGCTCCTTGGCTTCTGCAGGGAAGTGCTTCTCCACGTACACTTTACCCACTACTTCGCCAAGGTTATTGTTGACCACGTCAACGCCGCGTCGCCAGGCAGGAAGCTGTTCGGTACGCCCGGTCAGCGTGGTGCCGAAGAACTTAAAGTTCTGCTCATCCATGGCTGTCGTAAGGTCCGCCGCACGGGCATTGATCAACTGCCACTTCAGGAACGCCTTCCAGGTATCCAATTTGGTGTTGGGGATCAGGTCGTTCAGGGCGGAAATGAATGTCGGCTGGGTGGCGATGATGCGATCCAACTCGGTAACGCCGGCGCCGTTGAGGAAACGACGGAATTCAAACCGGGTCATCGCATTATCCAGGGAATCTACGCCAACGTTATTGTACATCTTTTGCACGTCCCGCGCTTCCTCCTTGGTGATGTGGCGGGATGCAATGGCTGTCTCCAATGCCAGAATGTCTGCTGCGAGTTTCTTGGCATTGGCAAGTCCTGCTAGTTCCAGCATTTTGGCCACGTGTTCGGCGTAGGCGACACGGATCTCGGGAAACTTGTCCGTCTTACTCAGGTAGTACTCCCGGTCGGGCAAGCCCAGGCCAGCCTGGTAGGTGTATAAAGAATAAACAGTCGGGTTCTTGAGGTCTGACTCCACAAAAAGCTGGAGGGGTGTTCCGTAGCCATAGATGGTAGCATAACCAAAGTAGTCGGCCAGGGCAGTGTAGTCGGCTATGGCATCGATTTTTTTGAGCTCCGGCTCGATGGGTGCAGTGCCGAGTTCATCACGCCGCTTGGTATCCAGGAAGGAAGCAAACAAGTCGCCCACTTTCTGCTCGTCCGTCCCGGCGGGCTTGTTGGCAGCCGCTGCCTCTTCAATGATCTTCTTCACATCTTCCTGGGCGCGTTCGTGCAGGATGCGTCCAATCCCATAACTCGATTTATCCGCCGGTATTTCCGTCTTCTTGATCCAGGACCCGTTCACATACATCT
>JAYRXB010000302.1:0-3261 GCA_041917735.1 Cyclobacteriaceae bacterium | reverse complement strand
CCTGGAGCTACCTGTCCATCTGTTACTCCACCATCGATCAACAAAAAGCCCTACGCTTCAATGAAAAAGCCCTCGCCCTGGATGCCCATGAACCCGATGCGTTGGCGAACCAGCTCTTCTTTTCATCGGGTGCCTTGCAATTCAACGAAGCGTACCAGTTCCTGATGAAGTCCTTGCCTCTAAAGCTCGAAGTACCCCGGCTACTCCGACAGCAAGGGCAATGCTACGCTCGCTTGGGTCACTATGATGAAGCCATTACCTTCTGCAGAAGGGCGCTTGAACTTGATCCCTTGCAGGCCTATTCATACACGATCCTGGGTGAATCACTGATGGCGAGCGGCAATTTTGGAGAGGCCGAAGCAGCTTTTCGCCGATCCTTCGAAATCAACAGAAACCCCTATCTACTCCTTAAACTGCTTCTCACACAACGCAATCTGAAGGAATTTGACCAGCTCATGGAACTCGTGGACAATGAGCAGGAAAAGGACTTCCTGTATGCCATGAGGTATCACCTGGAAGGACAAAAAGAAAAGTCGCTGGAATTCGTCGAAAAGTTAAAGGCCATCGGTCAGCTTTTGAATATCGCCGAGGTGTATGCCTTTATGGGAAACAAAGACGAGGCATTCCATTGGCTCCGGAAAGCAATCCAAGAGAGAGACCCGGATCTCGTGGCCCTGAAATCCAGCCACTATTTCATTTCCTTGCGAGACGATGAGCGCTTTCGCGCGTTGGTCAAAGAACTCGACTATCCTGAATAGACCTATCAGACTCCAATACACCCCATGGCTTCGATACTCAGCGGATACGAATACGACATCTTCATTTCCTACCGTCACAACGACAACCGTTCCGGGTGGGTGAGTGAATTCGTCGCAGCCTTGCAGGAGGAATTGGCTGCCACAATCAAGGAACCACTTACCATCTACTTCGACAAAAACCCGCATGACGGCCTGCTGGAGACCCACTCGGTCGACAAGAGCCTGGAAGGAAAACTGAAGTGCCTCATCTTCATTCCCATTATTTCACAAACCTATTGCGACCCGAAGTCCTTTGCCTGGCAGCATGAGTTTTGCGCGTTTAACAAACTTGCCAAGGAGGATGCGTTTGGGCGGGATATCAAGCTCGCCAATGGGAACGTGGCCAGCCGCATTCTCCCCATCCGGATCCATGACCTCGATGCCGAAGACAAATCCTTGCTCGAAGGTGAATTGGGCGGCGTATTGAGGCCCGTTGATTTCATTTACAAGGAAGCGGGCGTCAATCGGCCGCTGCGCGTACACGAAGAGAACCCGACCCGGAACCAGAACCAAACCGTCTACCGCAACCAGGTCAACAAGGTGGCCAACGCGGTGAAAGAGATTATCGTCTCGATCAAGAATCCAATCAATCCCAAAACCACTTCCGCCAAAAGCCAAGAGCCAACAGCCAAGAGCAACGCTTCACCCAAGAGGACAATTGCATTCGCCACGGTGGCCCTGATGGCCCTGCTGGCGGTGATCTACGCCCTTTCGCAATTCACCGGCTCCAGCGACAAAGAGCCTGAAATCCTGGACAAATCCATCGCCGTGCTTCCCTTCGCCGACCTGAGCGAAAGCAAAGACCAAGGCTGGTTTGGCGACGGACTGACGGAGGAGATTCTCAACAGCCTTGCGCACATCAACGGGCTCCAGGTAACTTCCCGCACCTCGTCGTTCGCCTTCAAAGACAAGAACCTGCGCATTCAGACCATCGCGGACTCGCTGGGTGTCAACTATATCGTCGAAGGTTCGGTGCGAAAATCCGGCGACGGTCTTCGCATTACCGCGCAGCTGATTCGTGCGAAAGATGGATTTCATGTCTGGTCGAATACCTACGACCGGGAATCGAAGGACATCTTTGACTTGCAGAAAGAGATTGCCTCCAAAATTGCTGAAAGCCTGGACATTTCCCTCGATCCCAAGGCGGTGGAACAAATGCATTGGGCGGGTACCAACAGCCCGGAGGCTGCCTTGGCTTTCATGAAAGGCCGCGATCTGGATAACGACGCGCACCAAGCCAGCCGCTTTATCAACCTGGCCAAATTGAAACAGGCCAATGCCTACTATGAGGAAGCCATGCGCCTTGATCCCAACTTTGTAAATCCCTACTTGTTCCATGCTGACTTTTTCTTGCATTTCGTGCTTAAGGATGATCCTCATTATCGGGACACATTGACCGACAGGCAGGCCTACCGGCTCTTCATGGACGACCTGGCCAATGCCATAGACCATTCCAGGGAATCGTCACAAGCAGACTACTACCGAATCCCCCAGGCCATGTACTCGGGCGACTGGACAAACTTCCGGAGCATCATTGAAAAAAGCATGAACAGTGAAGACGCAGCTGTACTTTTCAAGTATCAGAATTTTGACTTGTCTACGATTCTGATTGGCCTAGGCTATGGGGACCGACTCACAGAAATCAGTGAAGCCATCATTGTTCAAGAACCCGGCAACCATTCGGCTTGGCGCAACATCGTATTCCACCTCTTGCATGACGGCAAGTACCAGGAGGCCATTGACAAGATCGGGAAGATGAACGATTCGCCGACCAGGCTGGGCGTTAACGACTACAGACTTTTTGCCCTTATTCAATTGGGAAGGCTGGATGAAGCCTACAGCGAGATCATGCAAGACCCCAACCAGGATTACTTTGCTTTGTACGATTTGAAGGCGATCATCCTGGCCAAGCAAGGAAAACGGGAGGAGGCAAAGAAAGAACTGGAAACGGAGCATCGTGCCAGTCCCTTCTACCTGTTCGCGGTGGATGCCGTTTCAGGAAGAAAAGCGGCCAATGCAGAGGCTGCACGAATGGATAAAGAACTGCTGCTGGACTTCCCTTTATTCAGAAGTTACTTCTTGTCACCCACCAACCTTCCCTACGATCTTGCGTCAGCGCCTAATTTCGAGAGGCGATTACGCCAGGCCGGGGCATTGAAAACCTCCAATCCCTAATCTACTTCTGCCATCCTGTCCACCCCGGCCCTCTCACCACGCGACCCGGGCGGGCATTGGTATGCTCGCCATCTTTCAACACCTGAACCCCATTGATAAAGACCTGCTGCATGCCGGTCGCATACTGGTGCGGATTCTCAAACGTGGCCAGGTCCTGGATCTTGGCAGGATCAAACACGACCACATCGGCAAAATACCCGGGCGACAAGGTGCCGCGCTTCTGGATGTGGATATTGGTCGCCGGCAAACGTGTCAACCGGTGGATCGCCTCTTCCATCGGGATCACTTT
>JAYRXB010000301.1:0-10932 GCA_041917735.1 Cyclobacteriaceae bacterium | reverse complement strand
GAGATAGATTTTTTCACTCAAGTATGGGATCATAAGCAGATTTCTATCAAGATCAAAGATCTGCTCCAGCTTAAGATCTGTTTTCTGGTTGCCTTTCTCTCATTTCTCTCAATCTTGCTGAAGAATGATGTATCCATATCAAGCCTCGACGCAATTTCTCTCAGAGACAATTCCTTTTTCACTCTTAACTGCCTGATGATCTCGCCAGTTGACTGGGTTGCCTTAAATCTCATATTTTGGACTACATTTGTCCAAATGTATTTCTTAATGCTATAAGTACAAAAACCAAAGGCATTTCATTTAACTGAGCTCCCGAGAAAGTCTCTTCAGGGTCCTTTCAAGTTTGGCCCCTCTCAGCTGGCATTCCCAGATAATCAGAGTCCTCCATCCAGTCCTTTGAAGCTCGTTGATATTTCTATGGTCCCTAACTCTATTGCCCAATATCTTCTTCTTCCAGAAGACCGTCCTTGTTTTTGGCATTACAAAATGCTTACAGTTATGGTGACCATGCCAAAAGCATCCATGTACAAATACGGCGATCTTCAATCTCGGTAAAACCAAATCAGGTTTACCTGGCAAACTCCTCACATGAAGTCTGTACCTATATCCATTAAGAAAAAGGAACTTTCTTACAATCATCTCCGGTCCAGTATTCTTGGACCTGATTCGACTCATATTATAGCTTCTTACGAGTGGTTCATGTACGTCCATACAACTAACCTGGTGAGATTCTTTGAAACATTCCCTTCCGTTGATCACAAAACAAAATCAAGCCAATGTCAACTTGTGTCACTACCGCATCTCTATTGACCATTAGTATCACACAGTCCAGACGATTTTTCGCTTATCATTTGGGCTTTACCACTGTTGACACAATCTATTAAGACCAAATAAGAACCCAATTGCTTAGTTTATCTGACAGACCTGGCATGGATAAAGGTAAATTGAATTTAGGCTGAAAAATGAGTTAAATGTTACATATACCCCCGCGACACACCCTGTCACCCCCGCCCACTTAATTCACGGAAAAGACTCAATAATTACCTGCGACACTCTTTTTCCAAACACCACCCTATGAAAGTCTTCCTGCCTGCCCTCCTGCTCAGCGCCCTTTCCTGGTCACTGGCGGGTCAGTCGCTGATACCGGTGCAGTCGAGCGATGTAATCATCACTGTCCCCGCCAACCCCACCAAATACAGCCGGGCGCGGAAACTCAACAGAAAGAGGTTCCAGTTCGAAGTCGACTCCTCCAACGCCTCCCTGCGCATGGCCCTGACCGACCGGCTGCTCCTGAGGTCGGTGAAGATGACCACCGGGCCCGAGCCGCTCCAACGCTTCCGCCGCGACACGATGGGTAGTTTCATCCGCGCCGAACAGCAGCAGGCCTGGCAAACGCTCGTGGAGATGGGCCGGACCGCGAAGGTGAACCAGGCTTCCTACGAGCACGCCGTGAACCGCTTCATCGACGGCAAGCATTCCCCCGGCATGGCCAGCCAGTGGCATACGCTCGCGAAAATGCCGCTGAACGCCGAAGCACCCTCCGTGACCGCGAAGGTCCGCGCCGGGCTCTTCCGACGCCCAGTGCTCACACTCGATAAGCTCCCCGGCGCCGAGCCCACGCTGCTGCCCGCCGTGGACGTCGACCCGTGCGCACCCTTCGACCGCTTCTACGAACGCCGCAAGCTCCGCGGCTACGGCATCGAAAAATTCCGCTACAAGCCCTATTTGCGCACCCAGCAGAAAGTGATCCGCAAGACCTTCGAGGTGTACTTCGACAAGAACCGCGCCCAGGCCGACCTCGCCGAGATCAGGCAATTTCTCCGCGCCAACGACCTCACTATCCTGCACGCCTCCATGGAAGGCTTCTCATCGGTGGAAGGCTCGGCCGAGCGCAACCGGGAATTGCAAGAACAGCGGGCCCGCCGCCTGATGTACGCGCTCCAGTCGTTCAACACCCTGCCTGTGCAGTCCGACACCATCCTCTTCACCGACGCATGGGCTCCGTTCCGCGAAGAACTGCGCCGGTCGCCCTACAAGCACCTTGACTCGCTGAGCAATGACTCACTCCGCGCATTGATCAACGGAGACCCCGAATTGATTGCCTCGTTCGAGCCGTACTTCCGCCAGCACCGCAAAGCCACGCTCAAGCTCACGCTCTCCGGAAGGCTGAGCTCGGAGGAAGTGGCCAAGCGCCTCATCGCCGACTTCAACCATGAACTCAGCAAGGTAAAAGCCGGCGACACCCCCGCCAACCGGGAAGCGGAAGCGAAACTCCTCGGCATGATCGACTACTACGACAAGCTCTACCTGGCCGGCAAGACCGACAGCCTGGATATCGCCCATCTCGTAGACAACAGCGCCTGGCCCAGTGAAGCGCGCATCCTGCTGTTCTACCACATCGTGAAGCAGTACGAGGAGCGCACCACCAGCGACTTCCAATTGGATTCGACGTTTGTGCGGCGAGGCTGGAACAACATCTTTGCTGTGGCCGCCGCCAACGCCACCAACGAGATCGAAGGCAAGGGCACCCAGTTAGCCCACCTGCACGCGCAAAAGAAGAAACGCCTCGAACAGCTCGTCGACGTACAGTACTACACCTTTAAATACATCCGCGAGGGCGTGTTGGATCCCGATGTGCTTTGCGCCATCACCTACCCCAGCCATGCGCGTTACTACGGCTACAAGCTCAACCAACTGGCCATGGCCTACGACCTGTCGAAAGAGCGGCATTTCTCGTGCTACCGGTTTTTCTACGCCACGCCAAGCCCGGTCGTCAGCCTACGTGCCGACAGTGCCTCGGTAGACAGCCTGGTGAACGCGATGCTCGACAGCCGGTTCGCTCCCTCCTCCGGCCCCGGCAGCCGCGTTCCCACCTACGACGCCGGCGAGAAGGGCGACTACTACTTCTTCGTGAAGATGCTGGCCATGGGCAAAGAGGCAGACATTCGTCAATTTGTGGTCACCAGCGACAACTACTTCGAGTTCGACCTGCTCTACCTCCTGCGGGCCAACGTCGACAACTGGGATCCGTTCGGCAACCACTTCTTCGACCAAGACATCGGCCTCACGGAGATGCACAGCCTGGTGAACCGCCTGAAGGGCATCAGCAAACACATCTGCCCAACGGATGTCAACCAGCTCTACCTGGATTACTACATGAAGTCGCTGCTATACTTCGCCCGCCACAGGGCGCCCGGCGACACCCGCGAGATGAACCTCGCCGACGAGTCGTTGCGTGGCATCACGAACTACTACATCTCGCGCCCGAAGATGTTGTTTCCGAAGCTGGTGCTGCACGTCACGCGGCAGCTGCATACCTTCTACTGGCTACCCACGCGGACACCGTCGATCGCCCATGCCTTCCAGGTGATGGCCGCCGCCGATGCGCGGCGGATGCTGAATTACGAAGAGCAGGAGGCCTGGGAGACGTATCTGAAACTCTACAAGCCCAAGTATAGGTCATACCGACCGAGAGAGCGGAAGACTCCAGAACCGAAGAGTTTGGTTTCGAAGACATCCTTGGCTGCCCTGGTACTTCAACCAGCCCATTCCTCAGGCGATCGAGTAGCTCCTGACAAGTCTACTCGAGGCACACATTCTGCATGTTACCAGTCCTGTGTATTTGTTGCTGAACCTGTTGCCGAAGAAGGCCTTCAATGATCCCTCGGGCTTCAGAAGGCGTATCGAGATACATTTTCAATGGATGCCAATTCTGGAACAAGACGTAACTTGCGATTTGCCGGAGTAACTCTCAGTTCATTTCTGTTGTCATTGAGTGTCCACTCCGCATGGAAAATGGTGGTTCATTTAAAGAGAAATCCGTGATCAAAAAACTCTCACAACTATTTGACCGCATTGC
The DNA here is from genome assembly GCA_041917735.1 of Cyclobacteriaceae bacterium. Lineage (GTDB taxonomy): Bacteria > Bacteroidota > Bacteroidia > Cytophagales > Cyclobacteriaceae > ELB16-189. The sequence continues at coordinate 7,073 of JAYRXB010000301.1, read as the reverse complement.
CGGCGCTCGCGACAGGTTGAAATTCCGGGACAACGAGGAGTGCTTTTACCGTGGTCAAACCGACGCCGCCTGGGACCTGGTGCCCAGCCTGCTGCGGCGGAAAAATATCAAGAATACCTTATTCCAGACCGAATCGGGATTGTTCTATGAGTTCCTGGCAAGGGCCAAGCAACTTCATAACTACAGCAATCTCGACGACTGGGATGTGTTGTTTTACATGCGCCACCATGCTGTGCCCACCCGCCTTCTCGACTGGTCGGAGACGCTCGCCGTCTCACTATATTTTGCCACACTGGACAAGTCAACCGATGACAAAACAGACGGCTGCATCTGGCTGTTGAATCCCTACGCGCTCAACGAAGTCAGTTGGGCCGGTCGGGACCTGGTGAGCCCGAGGTACCTGCTGGAACATCGGAACACCAAAGGCTGGATGCTGAGCGATTTCTACGCCGCTGAATGGCAGAAGTTTCAGTGGCGTCGCCCGGTTGCCATCTATCCACCCCAGAAGAGCGACCGCATGCACGCCCAGCGCGGCTGGTTCACCATTCATGGCACCATCATTCAACCCCTTAACAAAATGAAGGGCCTGCAAAGGTGCTGGAGCAAAATCATCATTCCGCACAACCTGACTGGAGAGATCCAGGATTACCTTCAAGATGCCGGAATAACCCACCATACCATGTTTCCGGATCTTGACGGGCTGGCCAAGTACCTGAAAGAGAAGTACAATTATTGATCGAAGCTATGGCGCTGCAACTGACCTCCCGGCAACTCCTGTCCTCTTTTTGGCAGGAATACCACGACTGTGGGCCCATCGCACTCATCAAGGCGGCAATGGACCGGTATTCGGTCTTCGGAGTATTCGCATCGTTTGCACAAGACGAAAAAGGTTACCGCATCAAGTTGCGGAACGGCAAGAAATTCACGGTCACCCATTCCCGGTTCAAAGAAACGAGAAAGAAGATCAGGCTCGGCTTTAAGAGGTCGGGTCAACTGACCAAGCCTCTGCCGCCCTTCTCGCTTTCGTTCAAGGAAATGGTGTTCGTCTACTATGTGGTATTTGTGCGGATGGCAAAACAGATTGATGGCATCGACATCTTCGAAGAGGGGGTAAATACCGACTATGCCTGGGCCTACCTCGGCTTACGGAAGCCAATCATTAGGAAGATGAAGGAGACAAAACTCAGCAACCTGAAAAAGAAAGGGCTTGTGGTTTATAACTGGGACCACACGATGGCCGCTTCTGGCGGTTTGTATGATGAATACGGAAGTGTGCGGAAGATGGCGATACCAACGCATGTGGAGGGAAAGAGGATCAAGTGGTGGTACCAGTTAAGGTGATGCAGAGTAGTGATGGCAGGCCAAGGTGCGTTCCCTGGCGCTTTAGGATAAACTTGGAAATGTGGCGTCCAGCGTCTGGGCCATTGAAGAACAGGAGTCCGAGACTCTTCAGTTATCGATTTGATATGACGGTCCTGGTCGCTCCAACCAAGGCGGTTTTTTAACTTCCGGTCATGTAATTTGCTATGTTCATGTAGACTTCAAATATGATTCCATCCCACCCTTCATATACCTCATCTTACCAAACATATTCTGATACTTCTTCCTGTTTGCCAGTTCATTCTGCACCACGGTGATTTTTGGCCGGGAGACATGACCGGCTAACGCACGTGAAAAAATGGACCGGATGGCCAGATCTTCCGCTGGCATGGAGTAGCCAATGATAACCCATTCATCGGAGGTCCGCAGCGTCTCCTGTGCGGCATTCCAAATATACTTGAGCCTGGAGTCCTTCACATCCCGCTCCATCGAAGGGGAGACAATCACCGAGCTGAGTCTCGCGTGGCCACAGTGGCAGGTATTGGCATTCGTAATCCTCTTCCGGGCAATTTGCCAGTGTATGGGACCGTATGGATTGATGTAAAGCTGGCCGCAAAGCTCACAGGAAAGCCAATTCACAGAGCCATGCAGTTTGTAAATGCGAAAATCAGCCTTGTCCGAAGGATAGTATTGGGAACCGTCCTCGAAATCACGCAATCGCACACCAAAGTCAACACCCCGAAAGAATTCTTCCTTTCCCTCGTCAAACGCACGTTCAGCAATGAACAGCCCGTATTCTATGAGCATGTCATAGTTAGTTGATATAATGCTTACGTCCTTCCCTTTGCCAACACGGATCAACAAATCAATAAAGTCGTCCCATCGCTGATCGTCCGGGTCGTCCGCGTCGTACCGGTTGAATTGATCAATCACGTTCACCATGGCTATCTCCAGTGCAAGTCGGATGGAGGCAAGATCCCGGGGTTTGAAACCGGGTACAGGGATAGCGTCATGTTTGATAAAATGATCCACTAGGGAAAGCACTTCGGTAATCCCGGGTAACTCCCTGACTTTCGTTTCTGGTTTGAGGCCTGGGTAGACTACACTGAAGAACTCCTTAAGCAGTTTCTTATTCCTCCGGTCCAGGCTTTTCCCCCGCCAGATTAGCTTCCATATTCCGGGAAAGATATCCCGGGTCAGCGGATATCCGAATGCAGCCGAAGCGCCTGCACCAAGGAAGTAGGTAATTGTGGGCTTCATGCTCTACACAGAACAGACTGTATGCAGAAAATCAGCGAGGCCTTGTTTTGAAATTGATTAAAGGTATGTCCACCGCGAAAAAGGCGCGAAGGCTGGCGTTTATTTCTGAGCTGGTTGTGACGGCTGTCGGGGTGATATTCCGCAATTGAGGACCCAATTGGCCGCCAACACCTATCGAAAGGGGTGTCTTTCGTATGCCATAGACATAATACACGCCAGGAGCAAATATGTTTCCTAAGGTCACCTCGGGAAGAGCCTCCGTGTCGGGGTCGTTCAGTCGGAAAGATGAAAAGGCCCCGATATCGATCAAGGAAAGGAAAATAGTTGACGAGCCTGCATTCTTTGTTGACGCACTACATTTTGAATAATGGCCCCAACTGAAGGCCACGCCAATGGGGGCGGTGATTCCCACAACGCCATTCCACTTATTTGTGCTTCCGAAATACTCAAGACCTCCTGAAAGACCAATGTATGCATTGAGAGCAATGTTGGACTTGGTTTTTCTTTTCACGGAAGCGCTACCTGCAGGAAGAGCAACGGACTCAATCGCACCAGCGACATCCTCTGAGTTTTGGGCTGTAGCTACGCTTGCAACAAAACCTCCATACTTTAGGAATTTCAGCAATGTCTCCTTTTCCTCTGGCAAGGCCCTTTCGAATACCAGATACGTCTCAAAAACAGCTGAATTATATGCGCGTGATTCAACATCGGCTAATAGCGCGGCCCCGTGATCAAAATAGAATTTCAATTCCTCCAGTTTAACCTGGTCCAAATTTGGACTGAGCTTGGACTGAAATATGGATAGCGCCAGGTCTAAAACACTCGATCCAACTTTCAAATAGTCTGAACCCTTCGCATTGTTGTCAACTTGTTTGATTTTCTGAACCGCTTCTTCAGCCTGTGACGCCTTGTTGGAGAAATCAACCATTACTTCCTGAAGTTTATCAATCTCTTTGGCAAGTTCTCCTAGCGTCTGTTTAAATGCCTTATCCTTCCCTTCGACTTTCAGAGTCAACTTTTCAGGGCATTGCTGATAGATCAGGCCGAGGTAGATGCGCACAAATGTCAGATCTGAAAACACACGGGCTTCCGCCGGTGTAATCCAGTATCGCCCCGCAGAACTGGACTTCAGCGATTGAGAGAATAGATTCGCAATCTCCAACACGGATTTAAGGTTAGGGTCAATTTTCTCAAATTCAATTTCAGTTTCATGGGTGATTGAATTTAGAATATCCCCAGGATGAACACCGTGATCCGCTTCGCGGCCCAAATAAAGAATAATCCTAAGCGCATTATGCAACTCAGGTTTAGCTTGCAGTTTGGTAAGTAGTGGCCAACCTTTTTCTTTGGAGACTGACCATTGATAACCATTGGAGAGTAACTCGCTTAAATCGTACCCGAACGCTTCTCTTAAGGCAGGTAAAAATCGCTGATAACTGTAAATCTCATTTTTTGCGGCACTTAAGATGGTATAAGTGCTCGGTAACAACTTTTGAAAATCCTTCTGCGCTTCCAGTTCATCAGCAAATTGATCAAAGAACGTAATGGCAAGCTCCTCTTTCATCCGCGTGACAAGAAAACGGGCCATGCCGTCGGCATAGGTAGTGACGTCAAGGCCACCCAATTTTGCCGCGGGCACTTGGCCCAATTGACCTGCAGGAGTATCTGAAGTGAGAAGGACCAGCCTTAAATTGCTCAGGAAAGGGTTGGAAGCAATCGTGGTATTAACTTCGCTTGCTGTTCTGGATGGATTTGGATCAAGATATTTGTTGTAAATGGCAATAATCTTTAATGCTTCAGCTGAACTAACGTTACCGCTCTTATCAACCTGAACCAGCTTCCTTATCTCCAATGCGTCAATAAATGGAACTTGAGAGAGAACGCTGAACGGAATAACGAAGAGAAGCACTAAGCAATACTTTTTCATTGGATTAGTAGGTTTTGTAAGCGTTCAGAGGATTTATTATGCCATGCCCTGACTCTACATCAAATCCCTTGAATCTGTACTTATCGGCAGAATCATACAGGCATTGAGGCAGGTCCTTCTTGCGGGATTTATTCTTGCCAAGCAGCAGGGCGACAATGCCGGCAACAAACGGAGCAGCTTGCGAAGTGCCGCTCAATGGTTTGTAGCTGCCATTTATCCAGGTGGATTCAATTTCCTTCCCCGGAGCAAGTAATTTCAGGTTGTTGCTTCTGTTTGATGTTGGATCACGTGTTAAGTACTTGTCGATGGACCCAACGGAAATCACTCCTGTATAAGATGCTGGATAAGCATCAACATTACGTCCTGTTTGCCCTGCATTGCCAGCCGCACATACCACAATGACTCCAGTCGAAATCAACGTGGTAATTTCAGCCTTGATTGTCGGTTCGTCCCATAAATACTCAATGCTAAGTGAAACCACATCAAGGTTGTTCCCCTGCAGCCATTGAAGTCCCTTTACAAGATTTGGCACCACTAAGCCACCTCCCGTCATTACCTTACCCACTACCAATTTTATCTCCGGAGCAACTCCAAATGTTTTGATCCCTTTTGCGGCCAATATTCCACATACATGAGTCCCATGACCGTCAGTGTCAACGGGGTTTTTTCCATCTGTAAAGTCTTCCACCCTTTCAATTGCATGCACTAGGTCAGGATGGTTAGGTTCAACGCCGGTATCCAAAACACCAACTCGTACACCATTGCCGCGCGTAGTTTTCCAAATTTCCGGGATCCCGAATCGCTCAATCCACCAAGGCCGGACCACCATTTGACTGGGTGTCGGTGAGGGTGGCGGCGGTGATGCCAACGTAGTGACTCCCTCAACTCCTCCGCTCCATAGATATCCCTTGTCAGTCAGGTACCACACCCTGTTTCCCTCCACTTCATCGCCGTTTACAATGTCCAGAATTTCCACGATCGCCCCCGGAGTAAGGTAGCCCGGGTTACCGGCGTTTACGCTCGGTTTCTGCGTACGAACATTGAGGTTGCAGTTTACAATCGCCTTCATACTATGCTTTTCGTTGTAGTGGGTCGAGGTCGGATTGCTTGCCAGAACTCTCTGTAGTCGCAGGTGCTTGGACGGTTTGCCTCACTGATCCACGTATTTGAACAAGTTTACTTAACAGATCAAACCAAAAAGGAGAACCCAACGAAATCGCCATGGCTGTCAGCAAGAAACCCCAGAAATTGGATTTAATGCCTTTCCAAAAACTAAGGCTGATGTATTTGCTGTTTTGATTGAAATCAGAATCATAACTGTATAGAGGCTTCCCGATCAACTTTCTTATGAAGTTCATCACCCCATCATCGCTTTTAACAATCATTTGCCTGACCAGGACGGTGTCGGTTTTGGCAGGCACGTGCACGTACCGGATTTTGTCTTTGGATAACCGAATGGGCATTGCGCCGGCGCTTTTGATGCAGTCAACCGGCAACGAATCCGGAACGTTCCAACCCAACCCCATGATTGAATTGGCGGACGCAATGTCGGCTTCCAGTTGCTTCTTTATCTGTAGCAACGAATCGAGTTTGTCTTTGACCGCCATGCTAGTGTCTCTTTCCTTATTGTTCTCCAGGTAAGCCGTGGCCATTTTCACCATCTCTTGCCTCGCTTTGTCATCCGTTGACAGAATATTCACTACGCGCAGGGTGCTTACATTAAAAGAGATGGCCAGAAACAGGCCGATGAGCAAAAGTACCACTTGTATCTTTTGCTTGTACCACCCAATGGCCCGCTCCATGGTACTGTCGTACCAGCGCTCAAGCAGAATCCGGAATTTGACCAAATCACCGTTCGCGTCTGTCAGCAAAGACAGGATGTGTTTGCGCGCCGTGTCATTAATCCAGTATTGATTTTCAAGCACCTCTTTGATTTTCTCAAGGTCAGTCTGACGCCCATCGCTCTTTTCGCCTTTTTCCCGGAAAATTTCCATCAGCGCCTTTGAAAAACTGGCTGGGCTGATGTACGACGGGCTGCTGAAAAAATTGTTCCGCGCCAACACCTTGATGGTGGCTTGGTCATAAAATGCTTTGACAAATTCTCCCCCTGGCTTTGAGAAGAGACCTCGGAACACCATCCAGATGTCCTCGAACAAAGCCCTAATCTTCATCCTAGGTTTCTTGTTGTCGTCTCCAAAAAGGCGGATGATCGCCTCTCGCAAGGTTCTGGCTCTTAATCCCAGATAGTTTGCAACGATTTCGCAAATGATAGTCGCCAGCAGGCTGTAGAGTAGGTAAACGAATACCAATCCAATAGCCACGTCAATCGCTACGGAACCCGTCATAGTCATGTCATTGTTGCCTACTCTTCTTCGGATTTTCAGCTGCCTCCGAATATTCCTATTTGCTACCGCACAGTAAAGGGCAATTTGCCTTGTGTTCGTACTTTGGGTCCCACCAACACCGGCTTTTGCTTGTAGTCGAGGTCGGCCAGCTGCTTCGACGTGGCGGCCATCAGGTCAGCGAATGAGACCTCATTGCCCTTTCTCACTTTTTCACGCAGGAT
>JAYRXB010000300.1:0-4513 GCA_041917735.1 Cyclobacteriaceae bacterium | reverse complement strand
TGTTGCCCTGGTAGTTATTGGTGCCCATCACTTCACCGCCACGGACAGCCCCGTCGGCATGCTGGGTAACAGCGATGCCAACGGCCTGGGCCTCGGCTTCCGATTGCAGGTGGACCTCCTGCCGGGTGGCACTATCCTTTTTTCGTTGCTTCACGATCAGCACAACAACGGTAATGACGGCGAGGAGGAGAAGCAGGTTGGTGATATCCATGAGACGGGTGATTGGTCGGGCGATATTACCGGGTAGCCGTGATCTTTACCATGATCTTGGTCACCGATAACGAATGAAAACCTGTTAATTTGTTGCTTACCTGTCCATGAAGGAACCAAACACGCTGCGCGAAAGGCTGCTGGCTCGCTGCCACCAGGTCATCGATGCGCAAATCGAGGCTGCGGCGGAGGCGATCCGGATCGTGCAAGCATCGGCCAACGAGGAAACCAAAAGCAGTGCCGGCGACAAGTACGAGACTGGTCGGGCGATGGCGCAGTTGGAGATCGAGAAGGGGAATAGCCGGCTGGCCGAGGCGCGTAAACTTAAGGTGGCGTTGCACCAGATCCCGGATGCCGTCCAGGCCACGGTGGTACAGCGGGGAAGCCTGGTGGCCACCGATCAGGGCAACTACTTTCTGGCTGTCCCGGTGGGGGCGCTCAGCATCGACGGGGAAGATTGGTTTGTGATCTCACCGGCCTCGCCGCTGGGTGCTGCCCTGCTCGGCGCCCGGCAGGGACAATCGATCAGTTTTCTGAAAAAGAACATGGTGGTCCTTCGCGTGGAGTGACCCTGCCCGGAGTACCATGGAATTACACGGTCGGCATATCTCCCGGCGCCGGACTGTTTACCTTGAGGCATTATCAGAACCTTCAATTCCTGCGCTTGCGTCCTCGTATTGTGGGCGTCCCTCGTGTTGGCCCTCCCGCTGGAGGCACAGCAGGTGGCTTATCATGTTGCGGAAAAGGATCTCATTGCCGAAGGAATCGCGTATGATTCCAGGGATGGTAACTTCTACATCAGCAGCATTCACAAACAGAAGATTGTCCGAGTCAAGGATGGCGTAGCTGCTGATTTTATACTTTCAGGTCAGCATGGATTTATGGGCGGTGTCGGGCTTCACGTCGATGCCGAACGAAGAATCTTATGGGCTTGCTCCGGAAACATCATGGATGACAGGATGCAAGCCGGCCTTTTCGCATTCTCCCTGGTCAACGGAGCGTTGCTGAAAAAGGTGACCTACCCGTTGGATACCGTGCGCCGATTCTATAACGACCTCGCCATTCTCCCCGATGGCTCTGTGTGGGTGACCGACACGTACGGTCATTGCCTTTGGAAATGGAGCCTGACGATGGACCAACCGAAGCGAATCAACCTCCGGGGAGCCATCCGCTATCCCAATGGCATCGTGCTGTCCCCGGATCGGAAGAGCGCACTTGTGGCTACGGATGAGGGATTAGCGAGGATTGAACTGACGAGCGGCGCAGTTACCTATGTGTTGCCTCCCACCGGGGAAGTGACAACCCGGGATATCGATGGCATGGACTTCAGCGGATTGAATTTGCTGGCAATTCAGAATGCTTTTGGGAACGCTGAAAAAAACCGGCTGGTACGGTACGAAATGGATTCGGCGGGTACACGCATCCTTCGGGCGACCGTGGTGGACAGGGCCAATCCTATGTATGACGTGCCAACTACGCTCGTTGTGCATGACGGAGTGGCCTACGTGATTGCCAATAGCCAGTTGGGCAATTTGGATCAAGGCAAGAATGCAATTGTCAACCCGGGCCTATTGCGCCCCCTGGTCATCCTGAAGTATCGCGTGAAATAGCGTGGGGGGACCTCGAATTAATTACACCACCGGCATTTCGGGTAGCGTCATTGCGGCGTACTTTGCATACATCTTGTATTTATCATGAAAAAATTACTTCAGCTTCTTCTGCTTGTTGCACCACTGCTGGCTTCTGCACAGGCTTCTTATTACTATCCAAAAGCCGGGGCACTCAGCCAACGCATCCCCACCCCCGAGGCATTCCTGGGCTATCCCATCGGATCGCACCATACCCGCCACGACAAGATCGTGGAGTATTTCAAGCTCCTCGACCAGTTGTCGGACCGCTTCACGGTGGAGGAAATCGGGAAGACCGTCGGGCACCGGGTGCAGATCGTGGCGAAGATCACATCGCCGGCCAACCACGCGCGGCTGGAGGACATCCGGAAGAAGAACCTGGAGAACGCCACCGACATCCCGCTGGTGATCCAACTGGGTTACAATGTGCACGGCAACGAGCCCTCCAGTTCGGAGGCCGCCATGCTCACGGCCTACTACCTTGCCGCGAGCGAAGATGAGGAGACACTCAAGTGGATGAACGACCTCGTGATTTTGCTCGACCCGGTCTACAACCCCGACGGCCGCGATCGCCACTCGCATTGGGCGAACATGCACAAGGGCACACCGCCGGTCGCCGACCCGCTCGACCGCGAACACACGGAAGCCTGGCCCGGCGGGCGCACCAACCACTATTGGTTCGACCTGAACCGCGACTGGTTCCTCGGCGTTCATCCCGAGAGCCAGAATCGTATTCGCTTCTTTCACCAGTGGCGCCCGTACCTGATGACCGACCATCACGAAATGGGAACCACGTCGACTTTCTATTTTGACCCGGGCAAGTACACGAGCAACAACCCCATCGTGCCGCCTTACATCTATGACGTAGTGCACCCCAAGTTCGCCGAATACTTTTCGAAAGGGATGAACTCCATCGGGTCGATGTATTTCACCGAAGAAGCCTACGATAAGCTCTACCCGGGCTACGGTTCCAGCTACGTCAATTTCTACGGAGGCATCGGGTTCCTGTTCGAGCAGGCCAGCTCACGCGGCCATGTACAGGAGACCACGACCATTCCCATCACCTTTGGCTTCACCATCCGCAACCAGTTCACCGCCTCCCTGGCAACGCTGCGGGGCGCGGCCGGCGAGAAGGAGATGCTTCGGAAGCTTCGCCAGAACTTCTTCAGCTCGGCCATGGCGCAGGCAAAAGCCAGCCCCATCAAGGGTTATGTATTCGGAGAGCCCCTGGATGCCAGTCGGACCAACGCGTTCATCAACCTGTTGCTGATGCACCAGATTGAAGTGTATGAGTTGGGGCAGTCGGTCACCGTCAACGGCAAGTCCTTTGAAAAGTCGAAGGCGTATGTGGTGCCTACCGAGCAGACGAACTACATCATGGTGCGGTCGGCCTTTGAGAAAGACATCACCTACCGTGACAGCACGTTCTACGATGCTTCGACGTGGTCATTGGTCCATGCGTTTAACATGCCGCACGGCGAACTGCGTGGGGCATTTACAAAAGGCGCGCGGGTGGCAGCTACCCCGGTGAAAACGGCGGCGGCGTTGAACAAGAGCGATTATGCCTACCTCGCCGACATCACCGACTACCAGGCGCACAAGGCCATCTATCTGTTGCAGCAGAGTGGCGTTATCGTTCGTTCGAGCTTCAAGTCTTTCAGCATCGGTGTGGGCGGTGGTGAGCGAAACTTTCAGCGCGGAGCGCTTGTGATCTCGGTCCAGCAACAGAATATTGACGGTGATAAGCTCTACGAGGCGGTGAAGAAGGCTGGCGCTGCTACGGGGATTGATTTCTTTGCAGTAGATGGCGGGCTTACCGCCAAGGGCATCGACCTCGGCTCGGGATCTGTGCGAACCATTCCTGGCCCCAAGGTCCTCATGCCCATTGGCAACGGTGTAACCGCCGGGGAAGCGGGGGAGGCGTGGCACGTGCTCGATCAACGGCTGGGCCTGCCGATCACCAAGGTCGACTTGTCATCGTTTGGCCGGGTTAACCTGAGCAAATACAATGTGCTGGTCATGGTGGGCGGAAGTTATCCTTCGGATAAGCCGACCATCGACCGCATCAAGGCGTGGGTTCAGGCCGGCGGGACGCTGATCACCTTCAAGACGGCTTCCGAGTGGGCCATCCGCCAGGGCATCGTCAAGGAGAAACTGGTGCCCATGGACACGGTCAAGAGTCCTAAACGCATCGACTTTGATCTGGCGGCAGATACGGAAGGAGCAAGGCAGATTGGCGGCTCTATTTTCCAGGTCGACCTGGACCTGTCGAACCCGTTGGGTTTTGGATTTACGGACCGCAAGGTTTCCGTCTACCGCAACGGACGCACGTACCTTCAGCCCAGCAAGTCGCCGTACAGCACGATTGCACAGTATGGCCCGACACCGCTGATCGGTGGATATATCCACAAGGCTGAACTCAAGAAGGTGGCCAATTCGGCGGCGGTTCTCCTGAGCACCGATGGCCAGGGGCGTGTCATCCTGTTTGCCGATAACCCGAACTTCCGCGGCACCTGGTACGGCACCAACAAACTGTTCTTCAACGCGCTGTTCTTTGGGCCGCTGCTTTCGCTCCCGGGTAACTTTGGATTTGGAGAAGAGTAACGGGTGGTGCCGGAGCGGCTGCCAGATTCAAAATCCCGTAATTGACGGCACTCCGCTAGTGCGTGCTCTGT
>JAYRXB010000299.1:0-6554 GCA_041917735.1 Cyclobacteriaceae bacterium | reverse complement strand
CGCTGATTATTGAATCCTGGGGATACCATTTCAGGGATACCCGCGATAAGGACTGGCTGGGAAAGGGAGTGTTAAGCGATTCGCTGGTAGTGAAGTTCTACCAGGATCACTATTTCGTCAATTTCAGAGCCGGCGACCAATGGGTGCTGCGTGTCATTCGTCCGAAGAAGGGTGGCGCCATTGACTTCCTGGCCATACCCGTAAGCGATGATGCTCAACGAAAGGAAATCCTGAGAAAGCTCTCCAGGAAGTTCACAGTGAAAGAGGTTCAACGAAAGGACGACACCTTTTACCAGATTAATCCAACCCGGGAGCAGTTGATGGATTTGCTCCGGGAGGGATTCTTTACCGGCAATGAGCTGGTAAAGGTCAAGTAGATCAATTCTTCTTTTTCTTCTTCAACAAATCCCTCAACTGAAGCAGTTGATTGGCCGGATCAGCTTTGGTGCTGTCTTTCTTGGTGGTATCTGTTTTGGGTGCACTCGTCAACCCTTTCAAGACATCAGCGGGCTTTGCCCCACCAAGCAGTTGTTTGGCGGCCTCGTCGGTTTTCTGTTCAACCACTGCTTTGGCGGCCTCCTTCACTTGTGCTTTTTGCTCCGTCGCGATCAATTTTGGTGTCGGACTCTTAACGGTTCCGCCAACGCCGATGGTCACGGGGATCTTGTCCGTTGGATTCTTTGCGCCAGTATATTGATTTAGAAATCCCTGCATCTGGGAGCCCAACTGACCTGCCGGCACCATCATCTTAAGGGAGTAATCGAGCGACAGGTCAAGCCCTGTGCTGCCACTCACTGTAGTGGCATAATCACCCATCTTCACTTCGAACGGTTTCACGCTGAAGCGACCATTGTCAATGCTTGCGGACATCAATACGTCCTTGAGCGTTACTTGATCGGAATTGCCCAGTTTGGTAAGCGATGTCAGACTGGACATAAAGGAACTCTTGGTCAAGGCGGCCTGAGCGACTTTAATCAGGCCGGCCCCGTTGACGGTTGCCAGGTTAGGGGTCATTTGCTGGGTCAACTCACCGCTAAGCTTGAAATCCGTGGAGAAGCTGCCGTTGACCAGGCCCGCTATAGGTGCATAGGTGCTCACCATGGAGAATGAGTTGGCCGCCTGCTGGATCGATAGCTTCTCGATCTTGAGATCAAGGTTGTACTTGGGATGCTTGATGTCTTTGGCGTTGTAAGTTCCGCTTACGGAAAACGATCCACCCAACATGCCGAAGCGCAGTCCGCTGAGATTGGCAACACCATCGCGAAGCACAACGTCTCCGCTGGCATTGGTCAGCGTATAGTCCATCATCTTGACGGTAGCCACGGAAGATCGAAGCGTAAAGTCGATATTTTCGGGAATGGGGATCACACCAAATGACGCAGTGTCTTTTGTTGTTGTAGCACCGTCATCGGTCATGAATTCATTCAGGTCAAGGAGGGTGGATTGAAAGTTCACGATACCCTTGATGGTTTCCTTCCCGAGCACATAGCCAAGGTAGTTTTCTACTCTTCCATTCACCTTGAAGTCGCTGCGACCGACGGTACCATCCATCCGGCTCAGGTCGATTTTCTTGGGGTCAAACGATGCAGACGCTTCCGATAGGGTTACGGGCGGTGTGTCCTTTGCACTGTAGCTGAAGTCTTTCAATACCACGCTGCCGCTCGTTGGCAGCCTATCGTATCGTTTGGCATTTAAGTCAGACATTTTCCCTTTAGTCAGTAGGTTGGCGTTGATCTTCCCGCTAAGTGTCATGCCTTCGAGGGGAAACAACTTGGTCATTTTGCCAAGATCAATCCCGCCGGCCGCCTTCACGTCCCATGTGTAATCGTCGAGGTTCTGCAGCTTGAGGGTGGCCGAGAGTTTCTCGCCATCGAGCATCATGGAAAAGTTGTCGACCGCAACAAAAGTTTCGGCCATCTTGCCCGAGGAGTTCTTGATGGAAGCCGACATGGCGATGTTCTCCATCGGCATGGGGAATTGCGATGTTTTCACATATCCGGAAGCCAGTGACATCGTTGCATCGACAGCCGGAATGATCTTCTTCAGGCTGTCGTAAACGCCTTTGGCAGTTGCGTCAACCGAAAAAATTCCTTTCAACTCCATCCCTTCCATGGGGAACATCTGCGTCAGTTCAGCAAGATTGAGCCGGGCCTTAATGTTGGCATCCATCCGGTAGTTGCGCAGGTTTTCGATGAGCAGCCGTGCATCAACAGGGTTGGCACCAAAATCAAGATGAAGCTTTTTGAGATCGACACGCGTGTTCTGCACCACACCATCAGCATTGTCAATCGTCATGTCCATGTTGATGTTGCGAATCGCAGCTGGGAGGTCCGGGTATTTGAACATGGCATCTTGCACGCCGAGGTTTACCTGGAATGCCGGCATCTGCTTTTCGTTGTAGGTGCCTTTTACAAAGCCGGCAAAAGTCAGCGACCCATTCGTTTCAATCTGCTTAAAGTCCTTGGTGTACATCCCTGGGATCAGCGACAGCAAGCTCTTGAAGGAGTTGGCCGGACTTTGGAAGGCGATGTCCATTCCATAGCCGGTGGGGTTCATGGTAAACCACCCGTCAAATTGAAGGGCGAAATCGTTGATGAGCGCTTTGTTTTCCTTGAAGGTGTACTTCGAGTAACCTTCGCTGATCGAAATAACGGCATCCACTTCGGCGCGTTTGTTTGTGAGAAACTCCAATGTTCCCATGGAAGTGCTCACGCTGTCAGCAACGGTATGGGTCCGAAGATCGAAGACATCCTGGGTGAAGTCGCCGCTGCCGGTATGGTTGAGTCCCTTGAGCGCCAGGTAATAGGGTATGGACGCGTCGTCGTAAATGAGATCGCCGTCAATGATCTCCCAGTGGTCTATACCGAACGAAAATTCTGATGGTTCGGTGGATGCAACAGCCGTGTCGGCCGAAGGAATCGCGATATCGTAGTTAGCACGTCCATCTGCGAGTACTTTGACATTGATTTGAGGTTTTACCAGGGTAATCCCCTTTACTTTGATTTGATTCCCGAAAAGTACATCTGCGAGGTTGATCTCCACGTCAAACTGATTGACCACAAACAGGTACTCACCTTCAAAGGGTGCCCGGTTGAAGACACCCAATTCCTTTACCTGGGCCGTGATGTTGGGAAAATTCCGGAAAATGGTAAGGCTGAAATTATTGACGTCAAACACCACATCCGCGTTGACGTTCGCGGCGATTTGCCGATCGATTGCCGCCTTGATATCGTCCTTAAAAATGACCGGTAGAATAGCTGCTGCCGCGATAAGCAGTACCAAAACGACGGCAAGTCCAAGGAGAACTTTCTTCACGATTTTCATAGCCACCGCGCCTTATTAGCGCACACAAATTTACACATTCAACGGGGCTAGAACCACTTCAACAATGCATCAACGATTTTCTTCATCCCTTTCGTGTAGGGCGGATAGAGAAGATAGGGTCCGGCAAGGCCGTTTTTCTGCCGCAGTACCGATTTTTCATTGGAAAATGCAACAAAGCCAAACCGCCCGTGGGATTTTCCCATGCCACTGTGGTTGACGCCACCAAACGGCAAGTTTGGGTGCGTGAATTGAAGCACACAATCATTGATGCAGGCGCTGCCGGAAGAGGTATGCTGAAGAACGAGTTCCTGAAACCGGCGGTCCTGACTGAAAACATACAGCGCGAGTGGCTTCGGGCCCTTGTTGATCCGTGCCACAACGGCATCGGTGTCTGTGAAAGTTTCAACAGGGAGGACGGGCCCAAAGATCTCCTCTTCCCATATCCGTGCATGGGCAGGAACCTGGGTGAGAATAACAGGAGCCATAAATCGTTCCTTTTCCTGAGTTGGGCCAAGAGTGTCTGCCTGGGCGCCCTTGCTCACTGCGTCGTCTACCAGTGCTGTGATGCGCTGAAACTGCTTCGGCGTAGCCAACCTGGAATAGCTGGCAGAGTGCTCATTGATGCCTTTCCCGTCTCCGAAGATTCGGTTGATCTCTTTCTTCAAGAGCTCCAGGAATCGGTCTTTAACGGAGGCTTCCACCAGGATGTAATCCGGGGCAATGCAGGTCTGGCCATTGTTGAGAAACTTTCCAAATGCAATTCTGCGCGCTGAATCTTCAAGCCGGGCTGTTTTGTCAACCACCGTGGGAGACTTTCCGCCCAATTCCAGCGTGATGGATGACATATGTTTGGCAGCGGCTTGCATGACCAATCGACCGACAGTTGTGCTTCCAGTAAAGAAAATGTGATCGAATGGGAGATCCAGCAAGGCTTGGGAGATTTCAATGCCTCCTTCAAAGACCGCTACAACGTCGGGCTCAAATACCTCCGAAACCATCTCACGAACCAGCGCGGAAGTATGAGGCGTCATTTCGGATGGCTTTACAATGGCATTGTTGCCGGCTGCCAGACAAGAGACCAGGGGGCCAACGGTGAGATTGAAGGGGAAATTCCAGGGAGCCATGATGAGGCAAACACCCTTGGGTTCGTATCGAACCTCTGAGCGACTGCCCAGGTAGCTCAGCGGTGCATCGATTTTGAGCGGTGCCGCCCATTCGTTGAGATGCCGGAGGGCATGCCGCAATTCGGCCAATACCGGATAAATCTCAGAGGTATCTACTTCCAGGATCGGCTTTCGGTAGTCGGCATGAACGGCCTTCTCGATGCGTTCCCGGTTCGCGTGAAGCCAGGTTTCCAGGTCTCGAAGGCGCTTCTTCCTCGCTGACAGCGGTTCGGCTCGCAAGGTCACCGCTCGGCTCTTCTGACGGAAAAAGGCCTCTTGGAAGGGATTTTCGTGGGTTTTGGCACTCATGGGCAGGCTCAGAAATCGTGAAAGTTGGCGCCAAAGGGCAGCCCTGATATTACCTCAATGTTAAGAACCAGCAATTAATATTATGAAAATGTTACTTTTATTATGTGAAAGTTACGCCGACAATCATAGGGTTGGTTCTGGTACTTCTGTTCCTGGGGCAGGGAATTGCCTCCGGGCAGTCGCTTGAATCCTATTGGATTGCCCCGCATACCGATGCGGACTGGACATCGGCAGACCAGAAAGTTGAGACTTTTGTTGCTGACCAGCATGGATCACCTAGTGCGCGACACCTGGCCCGCGTGTTCAGAAAGTTCCATCATTCCTTCCTAAAGAAGTACCAGGCGTATGCCGACTTTCCCTCGCTGTTTAGCAGCGGAACCTACGATTGCCTTACGGCCACCACGCTGCTGAATCATGTCTTGGGGAAATTGGGGTATGAAGCCCGGGTCATCGAGACAACCTACCACATATTCATTAAGGTTCGGCTACCCGATGGTGAGGTGCTACTGGAGACCACGGATCGCGTCGGGGGATTCATTATGGATGACCAACTGGTAGCAGATCGTACGTCCAGGTACCGGAATGACAACTCATTTGTTGCATCATCCGGGAACGGATACCGGTATCGTTCCTCCGTTTACCGGCCGGTCAGCACCAGGGACTTGGTAGGCCTTCTTTTGTATAACCAAGCCGTAAAGGCCTACAACAGTCAGCAATGGATTAGCAGCGCAAAGTACCTTGAAGCCTCCTTCACGGAGTACCCTTCCGATCGGTGTTATGAATTAGCTGCAATCCTGTTGCGCACACTGCATGAGCGTACAGAGATTAATCATGAGGCAAGACGCTCGTTGCTGGAGCACCTCGCGCCGGTGATCGTTCGCAGGTCTGCGACGGTTGCAGTAAACTAATCGAAGGAAACTAATTGTCGATGATCCGCACCTCAACGCGACGGTTGAGTTTGTGCGCCTCTTCCGTATTCTCGTTGCTAAGCGGCTGGGTGCCGCCGAAAGCCTTCATCTTGATGCGACTCTTGCTCACCCCCCGGCGCACCAGGTAGTTCCGTACAGACTCAACACGATCCTCAGAAAGTTTGAGGTTGAGGTTCTTGTCGCCGCGCGTGTCGGTATGGCCTTCCAGCTGAATGACCATGTTGGGATTTTGGTGCAGCATATCGGCCACCGTGTTCAGTTCAGGGTAGGATTCAGGGCTGATCACGGCAGACCGCTGGTGAAATACGAGCGCGTCGAGGCGCATTACCTTTCCTACATGGTGTGCCGTTGGTGCGGCAGCGGCAGCAGGGACGGGAAGTCCCAACTCCACGTTCTGTGTCACTTTGCCATTAACCGCCGCGGCCGGATCCAGCATGTACTTTGCCGGGGCGAAGCCAGGAGCCTCTACGGTTATGGAGTACTTCTCGTTCCCGTACAGCGGAATGGAAAACTCAGATCCATTGAGAACGCCAACAATGTTTCCAAAGGGAAGGCTTTGATAGGAGATTTTGGCGCTAACCACCTCCTTGGTGGTATGGTTTGAAACAGTGCCGACGGCATAGATGATGCTGTCTTGACCTTGGCCAAGGGCGCCGAAGGTGGCCAATGAGGCAACCAGGATAAGCACGTGGGGTTTCATGCGATTACAGTTTTACAATCTTGAATTCAACTCGCCGGTTCCTGGCCCTGCCTGCACGCGTGTCATTGCTTTCAAGCGGCTTGGTTTCACCAAAGAAGGTGGTGGTGATGCGATCGGCAGCAATTCCTT
>JAYRXB010000298.1:0-4916 GCA_041917735.1 Cyclobacteriaceae bacterium | reverse complement strand
GTTGAATATTGAATCGCTCTTAAGCCGCCTGACCAGTTCGAAGGAAATCAAAGAGGTTATACTCGCGCTAAGCCCAACAATGGAAGGGGATACGACGGCATTCTACCTCCACCGGCGCCTAAAAGACTCTGGTGTAAAGGTGACCTCCATCGCGCGCGGAATTCCGATGGGTGGCGACCTTGAGTATGCCGACGAAATTACCCTGGGGCGCAGCATCACGGCCCGCGTACCCTTCACCTGACCATTTTTCAGCTTGGCTGGTCAATGCCGCCCGCAGGCTATCCAAAGGGTTGCGTACTTGGGCCAATAATGCCGTTCTTTGCAGCCTATGACCCATCACCTGTCCAGAAGGATCGAATCCATCGAAGAATCTGCTACCCTTGCCATGGCAAGCAAGGCCCGGGAGTACAAAGCCAAAGGCATTGATGTCATCAATCTCAGCCTCGGTGAGCCGGACTTTAAAACCCCCGCGCACATTTGTGAGGCGGCCAAAAAAGCCATTGATGAAGGAAAGTATTTTGGTTACCCTCCCGTGGCTGGCTACCAGGATCTCCGTGAGGCCATTGCCGCCAAGTATCAGCGTGAGAACAAGGTTCCCTATCGTGCGGAGAATATTGTGGTATCGAATGGCGCCAAGCAGCCGATTGCCAACGTCATGTTCGCCCTGGTCAATCCAGGCGACGAAGTAATTGTCTTTTCACCCTATTGGGTGAGCTATGATGCCATCATACGGTTGGCGGAAGGAACGCCGGTCATCGTCAGCGGCACACTTGAAAACGACTTCAAAGTATCCGCCGCCCAGCTCCGGCAGGCAATAACCGCAAAGACAAAGGCGGTTATCTTCTCCTCTCCTTGCAACCCCACGGGTTCGGTATTTTCTCGCGCGGAGTTGCAATCCATCGCCGATGAGGTGCTCCGTCACCCCAACCTGCTGGTGATTGCCGATGAAATCTATGAACACATCAACTTTACCGGGGATCAGACCAGCATCGCGTCATTCCCGGGCATGTTTGAGCGAACAATCACTGTCAACGGTTTTGCGAAGGGTTATGCCATGACCGGATGGCGTGTCGGATATATTGGCGCACCAAAGTGGATTGCCGATGGGGCCATCAAGATGCAAGGACAATTGACGTCTGCCAACAGTTCCATTGCACAGCGGGCGGCGCTGGCGGCCATCGCGGGAGACATCACGCCAACCACCAGGATGGTGGAAGAATACAGAAAGCGCAGGGAGTTGGTCTACACCCTGCTTCGTGATATTCCGGGATTGAAAGCCAATTACCCGCAGGGAGCCTTCTACTTTTTCCCGGACGTTTCGCACTTCATCGGTAAGTCGGATGGAAGTTACACGATCCAGAATGGCGATGATTTGTGCCTGTACCTGCTTGATAAAGCCCATGTTTCATTGGTTCCGGGCGGCGCCTTTGGGGATCCCAATTGCTTGCGGATTTCCTACGCAGCTTCGGAAAAAGATCTCGTGGAGGCGCTGCGCCGGTTGAAGGAAGTACTCGCCAAGCTTAACTAGTTCCCACATGCATTCCTGGCCAACCATTTTCGGGCAGTTCGAAAAGCTTCGGGTCCTCATCATCGGGGATGTAATGGTGGACGCCTACATTTGGGGCAAGGTGGATCGGATCTCTCCGGAGGCGCCGGTGCCGGTGGTGCACGTGACCAACCGTGATTTTCGATTGGGTGGCGCAGCCAACGTGGCGTTAAACATACTCGCACTCGGGGCCACACCGGTTCTATGTGCGCTGGCGGCTAACGATGACAACGGTAAACGACTCATGGACTTGCTGAAGGACAAGAGCCTCTCCCGAGAAGGCATTGTGCTGAGTGAATCCCGTCCTACCACCGTGAAGGCGCGTGTAATTGCGGCACACCAGCACGTGGTTCGCATAGATGATGAGTCTGACATGGCGGCCACGACTGATGAAACCCGGTCCCTGATCGCTCGGGTTGAAGCACTGATCACCACCTGTGACGTAGTTGTTTTTGAAGACTATGACAAGGGCGTGGTTTCCAAAGACCTTATCGCCGCCACGGTTCAAATGGCCAAGGCCAGAAAAATTCCGGTCGTGGTCGATCCGAAAAAGCGAAACTTCCTGCACTATGAGGGAGTAACGCTCTTTAAGCCGAATGCAAAAGAGCTTCGGGAAGGACTGAAAATTGAGCTTGATCCTACCGACCTGCAATCAATCCGCTCGTCTGTTCAGCTGCTCAAGGATCGTCTGAAAGTGGATGGCGTGATGTTAACCCTGTCGGAGCATGGGGTTTTCATTGATCACAAAGGAGTGCAGCGGCACCTACCGGCGCACAAGCGGGAGATAGCCGATGTTTCCGGAGCCGGGGATACCGTGGTGAGTATCGCTGCGCTTTGTGTGGCGATGGATCTTCCTGCGGAGCAGATTGCCTTCTTGTCAAATCTCGGCGGCGGCCTCGTTTGTCAACACGTTGGGGTTGTGCCGGTTGATCGAGCTGAGTTGCTGGAAGAGGCAAAGACGGCCATCAGTTGACCCGTGCGCGGGTGGCGCGCACATGGTCGGCTACATTATTGAAGAACTTGGCCCGTTCTTTTTGTGCATTCTGACTTAAGAGGGTTGAGCGCTTAATTACATTTTGAATGTGCTGCTCCGTCTGATGGCAAAAGAACTCTTGCGAAGTGGCCAGGAGGTCGAAGTTGTTGGCGGTCACAAATGTCACCCGTTTTTCGCCCATCTTGAAAAGTATGGTATTATCGCCAATCAGGATTTCGTTGTGGTAGATGTCAAACCTGGCGGCGCCTTCTGCTCCCTTCCTTGCGTTCGCTGCCTGGAGGCCAAGTTGTTCAAGTAAACGCTCGCAATCGTCACAGAGTCGGACAGCATCTCGCTTGTCTTCGAAAAGCCCGCAGTCGAAGATAAACTCAATGTTTCGCAATGTCGCGGTCAGTGCTTCCTGGCTGAGAATCTCGGTGCTGGGTATTCCGGCATACTTTTCCCAAATACGTGTTCCGAGGCTGATCAGATCCTGCGGGATCAATTTGGAATGAAACTTGTCGTGCGCCCCCGATGCATGCTGTGCAAAGGTTCGCAACCAGAAATACATTTTAAAGGATGCCAAGAGGGGATACTGGAAATAGTGAAAAATCGGAAGGTCTTTGGCATGGTAGATAAGTTCCTTTTCGGGGAACTGACTTATCATGTGCAGGTTATCAAAAATGGATTGTAGCCATTTTTCGAATGAGAAGTTGCCCGCGTTAAGGGATCGCACCTGAAAGGTGACCAGCTCAGCGGAAGGGGAGAGTGCCTGATCCAGGGAGATACTGAAATGATCGCATAGTTTCTTCACCTCGTCCAGCGACAGCAGCGTTTCGCCCCGAATGCGGCGATAGGCACTGTCGCGACTCACCGAAAGCACCTCGGCAAGTTCGTCCGCAAAACTGATGGAGGGTGCCAGTTTGTTGCGTACCTGGTGGAGAAAGGAAGACTGAACTGATTCTTTGGAATGGTTCATGGTCGTGCCTCCTTAAATATACCCCATTTAGCGAAATATGTGGCCGGCTTGATCCTTGAGTCAATTTTGCGCACTTGCATTTTTTGCAACTGATGAGATGGGCCGTTTTGTAAAGCGCGGTACCCTACGGTTGTGCCCGACGAAGTGGGCCCTGCAGATGCGGTTTTCGCCAAAAGTCCTCATTCCACTGGGGAAAAATGAACCAATACGGGACTGCTTTCAACATAGATTGACCCAAAATTTTGACAGCCATGAATTGCCGAAGAGAATTTCCATTCATGTGCCGGGCGGGCGAGAAGCTCTTGCTTGGTCTTTTTATGGTGGTGATGCTTGTACTGTCGTGGTGCCGGCAGGCAAACGGACAAGCCCCTTCCGCGGACACCCTGCGATGGGTTAACGTGGAGACGAAAGACGGAAACAAGTATATGGGAAAATTGATCTCAAGAGATACTGCAACACTGGTTGTGATCACCCAAAGTGTTGGGGCGGTCCGCGTGAAGCAAAGTGAAGTGGTCAGACTCGACTACCTGGAGCCGGAGAAATTGAGGTCGGATGGTTACTGGGGGGAAAACTGCCAGGCAACGCGAAACTTTTGGGCACCAACGGCCTACGGGCTGCGAGCGGGTGAGTCGTACTATCAGAATGTCTGGGTGCTGTTCAATCAGTTCAGCTATGGCATTACGGGCAATTTCTCAATGGGGATTGGCTTCGTCCCGACATTCTTGTTCGGCACGAGCAATATACCGATGTGGGCAACACCCAAAGTCTCCATTCCGATCACTGCCAATAAACTCAATGTCGGAGTCGGGGCAATGATTGGCACGACCAGGTTGAGTGAGAAAGGAAACGGGTTTGGAATTGTATACGGCGTGACCACGATCGGAAGCCGTGACAATAACGTCTCCATTGGATTTGGGTATGGCTACACCGGCTCTGAGATGGCGAAGAAGCCCATGCTCTCCTTTAGCGCACTGCAGCGGATTTCAGCCAAGGGTTACTTCATCACGGAGAATTACCTTCTCCCGCAGGGGGATCGCTATCAGGTTTTGATCTCCCTTGGTGGGAGAAAATTGGTAAATAGAACCGGGATAGACTTTGGGTTGGTTATCCCTTTTCAAGAAACGGGCGGCCAATTGATTGCTCTTCCATGGCTCGGAATAACGGCGCCGCTGGACAGCCGATACTAGGTCCGCAGTCACTTCTTCTCAAACTGCTCTTCCAGGGATTGTTCTAGCTCCAGGTCAAGAACAATCTTGGCATCCAGTGGGCTCTGTTTGATCACATTGTAATTGTCCCAGAACGCCTTATTGTACGGAAGGTCCTGGTATTGCAATCCGTACCGTCTCATTTTTCGGGTTACCGGAATTCGTTCTTCCGGATCCGGATAAACCCGATTCACCATCAGGTATTGGGAAAGT
>JAYRXB010000297.1:0-8349 GCA_041917735.1 Cyclobacteriaceae bacterium | reverse complement strand
ATGGATGCGCTTGGTGACTTCGTCATGGATGAAAACGCCACGGAAACGTGGATGGAAGGATATGACTCTGTACGCTGAAAGAAATATGCATATGGAAAAGCTAAAGAAGAACATGAAGTGGTTCCTGGTCGTCGCCCTCCTGGTGGCCCTCACCGCCCCGGCCTGGGCACAGGAAGAACTGGAGCTGCCACCGCAGATGGACCCGAAAGCCCGCGAACGCGTGGAAGCCGCCCGCATCGCCATGATCTCCAACCGTTTGGGCCTTACACCCGACCAAGCGGAGAAATTCTGGCCGATCTACCGGGAGTTCGCCATGAAACGCACCGAAATGCGCCAGGAATTCCGTCGCGCCCAGCAAGGCCTCAACCCGGATAAACCGGATCCCGCCAAGCAGCAGGAACTCATTAACCTGGGCCTGCAGATCAAGCAACGGGAACTTGACCTGGAAAAAGACTATAGCGGAAGAATTCTGCGCGTAATCTCTGCGCAACAGATGATCAGCCTGCGCAAAGCGGAGCAGGACTTTCGGCAGATGATCCTCAACCAACTTCAGCAACGACGAGCACTCCAGCAACGCCGGGAGCAATTCCGGGAAAACCAGCGGCTGAAGCGGAACTGAAGTACACCTGCGCTTGAAACATCCTGTCACCGTTGCCCTGATCCTCTGGTCAGCGTGCCTCTCGTACGCTCAGGAACAGCGCGCCGATACGACACTGACTTCCACCTTGCCTTCGCTGGATTCCCTCAACCAGGCCTTCACCGCCGAAGACTCGCTCGCCATCTTTGACCTCATCGACAGCCTGCTGCTCGCCGATCCGTCGCTACTTGCCGATGCCGCCAAGTCGCAACTGGCTGTCCGCCTGGGCTACAACAGCAACATCACTTCCGACAACCGGACGTTCAACATTAGCCAATTTGGCCTGGCTCCCGGCATTTCCTATTACCACAAGTCCGGCGCCTACGCCGATGCTACAACGTACTGGAGCAACGAATACAACCCCAATTTCTACCTGACAGTAACCTCGCTGGGCTATCTCCATACGTTTGGCAAGCACTACTCGCTCCTTGCCGAATACAGTCACTATTTCTACAATCAACCTTCCGACAGCACGGTTTCCATCCCCTACACCAACCACGTCGGTGTGAGCAACTACTTTGAGTTCAAACCGTTCATGCTCCGGCTGGATTACTACCTCTACTTTGGCGAGCGATCCGCGCACCGGCTGATGCCCAGTGTAGGCCTCAACCTGGTCAAGACCAACTTCCTTGGATTCGACAGGGTCATGTTCTTCCCTACCTTCTCGGTACTCTTCGGCTCCGAGCAAGTCACTACCTATGGCCTTTATCCCAATACCGCGCTGCGTATCCTCTGGAACCGTACCCATGCGCGCAAAGTGCCGTTGTTCTATGAGGAGGTCAGTACGGAATTCGGGGTTATGAACTATGGCTTCACCATCCCCTTGTCATTCACGCGGAAAAATTGGTCATTCCTGGTCAGCTACGCGTACAACATTCCGAAAGCATTGCCCGGTGAAACGCTATCGCTCGAAAATACGGGGTACCTCTCCTTTTCCATCACCCGGTACTTTAGCTTCTAGAACCTGCCAAACAATTTCCTTTGGTTCGCGGGCACTGATTTGATACTTTTCGAGCGTTTCATTCAACCGGCACTACCATGACCAAAATCGCCCTCCTGTTCGCCACCCTGATCTCCCTTCATTCCCTGACCGCCCAGGACCTGCGCTGGCAGCAACGCGTTGAATACACCATGAAGGCGACGCTGGACGTCACCACCCACAAAGTCTCGGGCAACCAACGTCTTGTATACCATAACAACTCGCCGGACACGCTCACGAAAGTCTATTACCACCTTTACTTCAACGCGTTCCAGCCGGGCAGCATGATGGATGAACGCTCCCGCTCTATCGCAGACCCTGATCGTAGGGTCATGGACAGAATCTCCAAGTTGTCGGACAAGGAAATTGGCTACCAACGGATCTTGTCCCTGAAGCACGACGGCGCAGCGGTGCAGCACCAAACGCAGGGAACGGTGCTTACGGTAACGCTGGCGAAACCACTACCTCCCAACACCAAGGCCGTCTTTGACATGAATTTTGAGTCGCAGGTTCCCATTCAAATCCGCCGGAGTGGCCGCGACAGTAAGGAAGGCATCGCCTACTCCATGACGCAGTGGTATCCCAAGATGGCGGAATACGATTACCAGGGTTGGCATGCCTATCCCTATGTAGCCCGGGAATTCCATGGTGTCTGGGGTGATTTTGATGTTACCCTGGTGCTTGATCCGAAATATGTAGTGGCCGGCACCGGCAAACTTATCAATCCGGATGAGGTCGGCCACGGCTATGAGAAGCCTGGTACGAAGGTCAGACGACCAAGCGGGAACCTTGTATGGCACTTCATTGCCAAGGATGTCATCGACTTCGCCTGGGCCGCCGACCCGGACTATACCCACGACATTGCCCAAGTACCCAACGGCCCGGCAGTTCATTTCTTCTACCAGAAGAATGAGAAGACGGCCGAGTCGTGGAAGAAGATGGAAGAGTCCGCGGTGAAGACCTTCCAGTTCCTGAATGAGAACTTTGGCGCATACCCGTTTGACACGTACTCCGTCATCCAGGGAGGTGACGGTGGCATGGAATACCCCATGTGTACCCTGATACTCGGTGAAGGGAGTACGGACGGCATCACCGGCACCATGGTGCATGAAGTGACCCACAGTTGGTACCAAAGCACCCTGGCCAACAACGAGTCGCTTTATCCCTGGATGGATGAGGGTTTTGCCACGTTCGCCGGCAATGAAGTCATCGCTTCACTTCGTGGCAACCCGGGGAATCCGCACCGGGGAAGCTACCAGTCCTACTTCGCGCTGGTTGCCAGTGGCTTACAAGAGCCAATCAGTCAGCACTCCGACCATTACAACACCAACCGCGCCTACTCCACCGCCGCCTACGCCATGGGTGGTGTTTTCCTGGAACAGCTCAAGTACCTGGTGGGTGAAGCTAACTTCTACAAGGGCATGCGACGCTACTACAACACGTACAAAATGCGTCACCCCGAACCCAATGATTTCATCCGCATCATGGAGAAGGTATCCGGGCTTCAGCTGCATTGGTACCTGCGCTACTGGACGGGCACCACAAAACGCATTGACTACGGCATTGCCGATGTTCAAGACAAGCAAGGAGCAACGTCTGTCACCCTGGAGCGCAAGGGGGAATTCCCCATGCCGCTAGACGTTGTCGTTACGCTGACCGATGGCTCGCAGGAACTGTATTACATACCCATGAACGAACTATTGGGCAGCAAGCCGGATGAAGGAAAGGGCATGCCACGCACCGATACGGCCGTTTGGCCCTGGGTAAACCCAACCTATTCGTGGACGATACCAACTGCGCTTTCTGAAATCGCCACCATTGAAATCGACCCGTCCCAGCGAATGGCCGATGTCAACCGCACCAACAATGTGCGCGTGGTAAACGAGAAGAAGTAGCCGAAGTTATTTGACTGGCTTACCGTCGCGGTTGATGGTCACCAGGAAAAGTTCCCCGATAGAACTCTTCGTTTTCACCGACAGTTCCGATGACTCCTTCAGGAACGATAGCTCTACCGGTATCTGGTCGAACGTGAGGTCTACACTCCAGGCCAGTCCTTCCACTTTGTAGACCTTGGCCAGTGTCGCCTGATACTTGTCTGCCAGCTTAGTCTCCTGATAAATCAGAATAAAGCTGACCAGACCAAGTTCATCCTGGGTGGTCAATGCCCGGGTCACCGGAAGCGAGCGCTTCCTGAAGGCCTGCTTATTGACAGGAAAGGATGCCTTGACCTCGGGCTTACGCGATGGCGTAATGGTATAGAAATAGCCGGTACCCACCGTATCGGGAAACATGAGGCCGGCGGTAAGTTTCTCTTCCGTCAGGGCGAGCGGCTTGAATTTGCTCGTCTCGGGTGCAGGCAGTACCAACGGAATCGAATCAACGCCGTCGACAATCCATTTAAGTGCTTCACCTCTCCGACGTATTGCATCCTCGCGTCGGATGATCTCGCGAAGCGCCATCTCTTTCGTGCTGCGAATGAAACTTTTAAGAACCGAACTCGAGCCATATGCCGTCTTTACGTAATGTCCATAGTTCTCTGATTCCTTCTCCAGATCCCGCTCTACCAGATTGCTGGCCAGGCTGTCAAGCTTCCGGGCGCTCCTGATTTCTGCTGCCAACACATCGACCTGCAGCTTCAGGCTGGCCGAATCCCTGTACACCTTACCCTCCGTTACCTGGCACCCAAATTCAATTTCAGCTTCCTTCATGTGGAATACCTGTAACGGCAGCGGATCAGGATCGATGCGAACCAGTTCAGGGAATCCCTTTGCCCTGAGCAACTGAAGGTCCTGCCGCACTGAAACAGAGTCTTTCTTGATTTGCTGTTGCAGCTTGTTGAGCTCAATGTCGCGGGCAATCAACTTGTCGCGCAAGGGTCGCATTTCCTTTTCCAGCACCTCCGCTGTACCCAAGGCCCAGCGCTTGAAATCCTGGATCTTGATGTTGTCAACATAAAAATCCGCCGGCGTCAGCTCGCGCGTGAAATCCGCGATCTCCTGGGGGTCGAAGTCCTGGTTGTACCCGATCTTGACCATTTGCTTTGCCACAGCCTTGTAATCGTTGAAATGAATGTGGCAGGAGTCGTACGTCCCCGCCAATTGATGAAGCTGCAACGTGACCGAGTCATCCGCCTGGAGGTAGAGCTTCTTCAGGTCCGGAAACCGGGCCTGAATACGCGCATACTGCTTTAGCGCCTTTTTGTACGATGATTCCGCAGCAACGAAATGCGATTTCAGGGTTTTCGCCAGCTTTGCCCTGTCCTTCAGCTTCATGCGCAATTCCAGGTCAAGAACAACATCGCTGTGTTTCACACCAAACTTACCGGTACGCATGTCGCGGCGGTTGTACATCTGGTAATACTCTTCGTTCTTGCTTACTTCCTTCTCGGTCATGCCTTTCGCAGCCAATCCGTAGTAGAGTACGGCAGAATCCAATAAGCCGGCATAGCGCTCCGTCTCCCGGAGAATGTCCACCTTGGATGCCTTGTCTTCCAGGATCAGCCCCATGTAGAGGTAGGCATTCGGGTAATCGTCATTGTCCTTCAAGAACTTCTTCAGGAATGGCTCGGCGTCCGAATACTGCTTTGCGCTCAACAGCACAAACAAGTCTTTGTACTTGATCTTTTGGCCGTAGGCGGGAGTACCGAACAATACCGCAACAAGAAGAAACAGGATGATCCGATTCTGCATTTTCAATTGTAAATTGCCCTAAAATTAGGCAATAATTCCACATCCCGATGGATATCAAAAGTCGCACCAATCCGGTGAGCGCCTGGCTTCCACCCCGGTTCAAACCCTTCCTGATGGCCGGGTTTGTCGTTGTCCTGCTTCAGGCAACGGGCCTGATGACAGCCGTTACCCATGCCGCACAATGGACATTCCTTAAAACTGGCTTGGCGGATGCGGATGGAGATACCAACGAAGAGGCATCCTCCTTCTCCTATGAGTTTACCATTAAGGACCTGGACGGCAACCGAATCCCCTTTGACGCTTTCCGGGGGAAGGTTGTATTCCTGAACCTGTGGGCCACGTGGTGTGGACCCTGTCGCGCCGAAATGCCAGGCATACAGCGCCTCTACGAGAAGGTTGACCGGGAGAAGGTCGTGTTTGTCATGTTATCGTTGGACAAAGACGCTGACCAACCCAAGATAAACGCCTACCTCAAGGACAAGTCCTTCACGTTCAATGCATACCAGCCCTCGGGCTACCTACCCGAGCACCTTCAGGTTCCGTCCATCCCTACCACCTTCATCATCTCCCCGGAGGGCAAAGTGGTAAAGAAGGAAGTTGGCGCCGTACAATATGATACGCCCGAATTCCTGCGGCTTCTGGAAAAACTGGCGTCGCTGGACAAGTAATGCTACGCGCCATTTACATTCTCCTACTCCTTGCCGCTGTTGGGTGCACCAACCAGAAACAGCAAGAAGCCTGGCAAAAGGTCAGGAAAGAACTGGAGACTATCCGGGAACAAGCCCAGCGATATCGCAAGCCCATGGATTCGATTGGCCGACTGCACGGGTGGCAATCGGAAGCAGTGGAACAACTCTACGATCAGCAGCGAAAACTGGATTCGATTAACCTGCGCTTGCTGGAACAGATTATCGACCACTATGGATACCCAACCCGGGAGCATGTCGGAGAACTCTCCATCGTACCCTTTGACGTAATCGAACATTCTCCGGAACCAGTCATGATCAGCTATCTCGAGATCATTCTCGGCGCTGGAGCGAACGGAGATATCCCAATGAGCCGGGTGGCCCTGTTCCATGACCGCGTGCTGCTGGCCCAACGACAACCGCAGGAATACGGAACGCAGATCTGGATCGATTTCGTTGAAAATCAAAAAACCGGTGAGCGGTACGATTCCATTTACCTGTGGCCGGTGCGGAATTACGCCGAGGTGGATCATCGTCGGCTCCGCACTGGTCTCGACTCCATAGCGATCCACCTTCGCAACTACAACATTGATCCCAGGAAAGGCTATACGCTGAAAAAGGCTGACGGCGCCCCGCTCTAATCCCATGAAGAACCTGGTCGTCCTCACCGGCGCGGGAATCAGCGCGGAAAGCGGATTAACTACTTTCCGCGATTCCGGTGGCCTGTGGGAAGGCCATCGAATCGAAGATGTGGCTACGCCGGAGGCCTGGCGGAGAAACCCGGAACACGTACTTGAATTCTACAACCAGCGACGGAAGGCCGCGCGGAATGCCGAACCCAATGACGCACACCGGCTGTTGGCCAACCTCGAATCAACGTTCAAGGTGGTGATCATCACACAGAATGTAGACGACCTCCATGAACGAGCCGGATCCTCACGCGTAATTCACCTCCATGGGAAGTTGTTTGAGTCGCGGAGCACGCTCGATCCGTCGTTGATCTATCCCATCACGGGCTGGCAGCTCAATCTTGGCGACCGCTGCGAACGGGGATCACAACTGCGCCCCAACATTGTTTGGTTCGGGGAAATGGTGCCCCTCCTGGAAACGGCCGCACAAATTGCTGGCACCGCCGATATCTTCCTGATTGTGGGGACCTCGCTGGTCGTTTATCCTGCCGCTGGACTGGTGGACTATGTACCCCAACACACCCCGAAATACATCATCGACCCCAAGGCACCCGAGGTCCACCTCCCCAACGTTCATTTTATCAGGCAAAAGGCCACCGAAGGAATGAAAACGTTCCAGGCATTAATTGACGCTCAACCGTAGACAGCCACCACCATGGACTATGGACTATGGACTATGGACTATCGACTGTAGACCATCGGCTACTTCTTCAGGTTCCTGTCAAAGAAACTCCTCGCCCCCTCAAACACCTTCCGCCAACTTTCGTACAGGAGGAAACCATGAACCTCGTCCGGAAGGACAAGGACCTCCACCGGAACATTCCGCTCGCGCAACTTTGCGGCTAAGTCGGTAGTTTCCCAGAACAACACGTTGCGGTCATCGTCACCGCAAACGAGTAGAACGGGCCCCGTCCACCTCGACAAGTCGCTCACCGGCGAGTTCTTGAAGGCCGTATCCATGTCCTTGCCCGTAATGCCCCACCCTCCTCCGGGTGAAAACTCCCGGGCACGGAAACCCCAATCGTGAACACCGTGAACGTCGACACCGACCTTAAACAGTTCGGGGTTGCGTGCCATACCCATGGCTGTCAGGTAACCCCCGTAGGAGCCGCCCCACAGGCCAATGCGTGCAGGATCGACCTCCGGCAGACCCTGGAGATATTTTCCTGCCGCCACCACATCCTGGTACTCGCTGGCGCCCCAGGGGCCCTGGTTGTCGGCACGCCGGAACTTCCTGCCATACCCGATACCATCGCGGTAGTTAACGGCAATCACGGCGTAGCCGACGCTGGCGAGGTACTGGTTGAAGGCATAACAATTTGCGTAGTAGTTGCTGTAATGAAATCCAAGTAGCATCTGCCGGATTGGGCCACCGTGCATGAAAACAACACCAGGTCGCTTACCCGAAATGCTTCGGTTGATAAAGAGTTGGCCATGTACGGTAGTTCCATCCGGGGCCTTGAAGATGATCTGCTCCGGTTTTACAAATCCCTTCGAAGAGTAGGTTGTACCCGGTGCCGCTGACAGTGTTTCAAATTTCTTTCCCTTCTCATCGTAGCGAACCAACGCGGGTGGCAACGTGGTGGTGGAACGCAGGCAATACAACTCCCCATTGAGGAGTGTTGGGTACATCTCAATGCCATCTCCCGCAGTTACCGCGGTAACCTTT
>JAYRXB010000296.1:0-15471 GCA_041917735.1 Cyclobacteriaceae bacterium | reverse complement strand
GGAGCAAAACGCACCACACCGACAAGGTCAAAACGTGTTTCATAAGAATTGGTTTAGTGTATAGAAAAATACAAAATTGTCCGAAATATGAGTAGCGAGCTCGCTAGTTTCTTTTCTGCGGGAGGCAACAAGGGGTCGGGCATTTCGTTAAACATCGAGCACATTCCTGCATTCTCGCTATTTTGCCTCGAATTCGATACAAACCCATTCCCATGAAAACTCTGAACGCAGCTGCTATTGTCGCGATCGTGCTCTTTTTGTCGTTGTTGGGTACGTCCTGCCAGCGTCCCGGCGAAACCGCAGCCCAGGATACTACCTATACCCTAACGGTGGCTGTGAAGGGACTTGATACCGGGTCTTTGGTCCTCTTCTACCGGGATGGTGAGGAGCGGAAGCAGGACACCGCGAGAAGCACCACCGGCGTCTATTCCTTTTCCGGGAAGGCGGCTGAACCCAAGCGCGCCTACCTGCGAATCGATGGTGTGCGCGCTCCATCGCTGTCGTTCTACCTGGAGAATGGAAAGATTGCCATCACCGGCGTCAAGGATTCCTTGTCGGAAGCAACGGTTTCCGGAACAGTAACCAACGATGAACGGGCTGTTTTCAAGAAGATGACTGCGACCCTGGATGCCAGGCTCTCCGCATTGGACAATTCTTTTTCAGAGACGACTGAAGGCGATCTTGCTGCCGAAGACAGCCTCATGGATATTTACGAGTCCATCGAAAAGGAACGACGCCAGATCCTTCTTCAATTCGTGGCGCAATACCCCAAATCGTATGCCGCTGCGCATGAAGTGAGTGACAGCTATTCGTACAACCCCGATGTCCAGGAATTTGAACGGGCCTTTAATCTGCTGGATACGGCCTTGCAGGAGAATGCCCTGGGCAAAGAAATTGCGGGCCGTCTGGATATAGCCAAGCGGACGGATATCAACCAGATCGCTCCTGACTTTACGCTCAATGATGTCAATGACAAACCGGTAAGCTTGTCGTCCCTGCGTGGCAAGTACCTCTTGATCGACTTTTGGGCAAGCTGGTGCGGCCCGTGCCGCCAGGAAAACCCCAACCTGGTGCGTACCTATAATGCCTACCACAAGTTGGGATTTGATGTCGTCGGCGTTTCCCTGGATAATCCCGGTGCCCGTGACAAGTGGCTCGATGCCATCAAGAAAGACAAGCTAACGTGGCTTCAGCTGTCCGACCTGAAGGGCTGGGAGTCGTCCGCCGCCAAACTGTATGGAATCATGGGTATTCCCATGAATTTCCTACTGGACCCCGAAGGGCGAATTGTGGCAAAGGGTCTGCGCGGCAGCGACCTTGACGAAAAACTAGCTTCATTGCTAAAGCCGGGATCAGGATCCTGATTTTTTTTGGCCTTCTTGGGCCTTCGCTTGAAGGGTTTGACGCTGGCTGGCCTGGTCTGACGATCGTCAGATTATACCTGTGACTGTCCTCATGGGCCGGGGTATCTGCTTTTCGTAGATTTCACCAGTTCAGGGCGTCATGTACACCAATCCATTAGGCAACTATCGCCTCGCCCGCCTGGGAAACCAGCAGCCAACTTTGCTGGTCTACATGCAGTATGTTCTTTTTGGTTCGCTCATCCTCTATGTTGGCCGTGATGTCTTTATCCCGTTGGGATTTGCCGTGCTTATCAGTTTCGTTTTGTATCCATCCTGCGCCTGGATGGAACGCAAGGGGCTTGGCCGGATGTCTGCCATCTTGTTGAACCTGCTATTGCTTACCGTGGTGGTGATTGCCGTGGCGACGCTCCTCGTACAACAATTCCTTACTTTCCTCAAAGAATGGCCGGTGCTTCAGGAAAAACTGCTGGATGTTGCGTCAGACATTAGCAGGGCATTCACGAGGTTCTTCGGTGTTTCCCAGGAGAACCAGGACAAACTGATGACCCGGTTGACGGACGAATTGGCGGGAGGGACATTTTCATTTGTTCGGGAGGCAATTTCATTCTCTGCATTCACGGCGGTTGCACTGATCCTGATCCCAGTGTACACGGTACTCATTCTCTACTACCGGCATCATTGGGTAAAGGTGTTGTACCGCATTTTCCCTGCCGAACGTAACGAGAATACCAAGGAGATCCTGGTGCTCACCATCAAGGCGTATTTCAGTTTCATCAAGGGGATGGGCATTGTATACCTGGTCGTTGGCATTCTCAACAGCGCCGGCCTGTTGCTCCTCGGCGTGCCTCACCCGGTTCTGTTTGGTTTCATTGCATCCATCCTCACTTTTGTTCCTTACGTAGGAATCATCATCGGTTCGCTGCTCCCCATCGCGATGGCCTGGACCACGTACGATTCGGTCTGGTATGCAATTGGCGTGGTGGGTGTCTTCACCTTTGTCCAATACCTGGAGGCCAACGTGATCTTTCCTGTGGCCGTAAGCAATCGGCTCAAAGTGAATACCCTGGTCGTACTCCTGGCAATTTTTGTGGGGGGCGTCCTCTGGGGAGTTTCAGGCATGATCCTCTTCGTACCATTTGTCGGAATCGCGAAACTGATTGCTGATCATAACCACCGGCTAAAGACACTCTCCATGCTGCTGGGCACCCAGGACCAACATTCGTATCAGCCCACCAAACCAGAGTCATGAAAACGGCAGCCTACTATGCAAAAGCACGGGCACAAGCCATCGTTGTTGCCCTGGAGAAATACCACCAGTTCCAGGAGATGGATTCGCTGCACCGGATCAGGGTGGAAATCAAGAAACTCAAGTCCGTAATTATGGTGCTGGGGTTTGCCGATCGGAAGTTTGATGCGCACGAGCATTACCTCCCGTTGCGCAACATCTTCAGAAAGGCAGGGCAGATACGCCAGCCTTCGGTTCTGATCGAGCTCATGCTCCAGTACGGTGTGGAAGGCTTGCCGATCGAACGATTAGGAGATCCGCAGAAAGCGGCTGCCAGGTTTCGTGCCGACACGCCATTCTATATGACCCAGGTCAGGAAACTGGCGAAGAAACTGAGGCCCCGCTTCAAGCACGTGCGCAAAAAAGATATAACCGGGTATGTGAAGGACCTCGAGCAGTTCATTCGCGGTACGTTTGTGCCGCGGCTCAATGCGAAGAAGTTGCACACGGCCCGTAAACGCATGAAGCAGGCCGTGTACCTGACCGGGCTCACAGACAAGATATCCAAGGAAGACCGCAAGTTTTATTCACACATGGAGGGGGCTATTGGTGCGCTCCACGATAAAGAGTCTTTGCTGGAGTTCCTGGAAGGAATGCCGCGCGGGATAGCCACGGCACCACGCACCCTGTTGAGAAAACAGGCCAGCGCAGCCCGCAAAGCCCTCGCACAGGAAGCGAGGACGTTCTACCGGAAGCAATCGTAGTTACGGATTCTTCTTCTCTTTTTCTGCCGCCTTGCGGGCCTTTTCGGCTTCTTTTTCCTGGTCTTTAAAGTACCCGCGGAACAGCCAGTTGTGTTTCATGGCTTCCATATTCTCATTGAAGCGACTTGTGCCTTGTTCAACATTACGCAACGTTCGCCGGAGGTTATTGGCCGACGCGGTATCCGAAAGCAGCACACCCAAGGTCCCTTCGCCTTGCCCGGTTTTGGCCAGTGTTTCCTTGAGCTGCGCTGTCGTAAGACTAAGGTCTTTGGTGGCTTTCTGAATTTCGGTGAGTGATGTTTGTAGCTGACGAGTCAGGGTAGTATCCATGAAAAGCGTATTGGCAATGCCTTTGCCACGTTCGAGGTTGTGAACCATCCTGGCAGCGTTGTCAGTCAGTCGCACAGTATTGAGGCCTGCCTCGCGTATCGATCCCACCGCCTTCTTCAGATCCACAACGATCAGCGTGTCGGCGAGGAAGTTCCACAGGCTGTTGCGACTGTTGAGCTTGCCGGTGATTTCGCGGAGGTTTCGGCTGATTACGGCTATGTTCTCGTTGGTGGTGTTGAGCGTCTGGAGCATCTCATCGGTTTCCACAGGTTTTCGGGTTTGTATCTCGTCTCCATCCATCGCGGGCTCGGCATCCCCGGGCATGGCCTTGATGCTGATCAATTTGTTGCCCATCAAGCCGTCGGTGCCGATACTGGCCAGCGCATTCTTGCGGATATGCCCCCGGGCGCTTTTGTCAATCAGCATGGTCACCCGCACGGCGGTGTCGTTGACCAGATCAATCCGATCAACGGTGCCGACGTCGATACCGGAGTACCGGACATTGTTGCCGGGAACAAGACCGTTGATATTGTGGAATCGGGCGGTTATGGAGAACGTTGATCCGAACAAATTCCTGTTTCGCCCGATCATATACAGCGAAAAGATGAGGAAAATAAGCCCGGCAAAGACGAAAAGCCCGAGCTTCATGTTGTTGATCGTTTTGGTGGCATTCATATCGTTTCAATAAAAAAGTCCCTGATCTTCGGATCGGAAGATTGCATCAGTTTGTCATAGGTATCGTTCGCATAGCACTTGCCTTCGATAAGCATCACGATCCGGTTGGCGGTGGCGTGAATGCAGCTCATGTCGTGGGAGATGATCATCGAGGCGGTGTTGTACTTCTGTTGTACACGCACGATAAGCTCGCTGATTTCCCGCGAGGTGATCGGATCAAGACCGGTGGTGGGTTCATCGTACAGGATTATCTGAGGTTTCAGAATCAGCGTTCGGGCCAGGGCTATCCGTTTGCGCATGCCACCCGACAGTTCCGAGGGCATCATATGGCGGGTGTGACCGAGTCCGACATCCTCCAGCGCCTCGACAACGGCCTCTTCCGTGTTGGTGTGCCCTTGTGCAATCCAGTGCCGCCGGAGTGGGAAGAGGAGGTTCTCTTCGACCGTCATGGAGTCGTACAGGGCGTTACTTTGGAACAGGAAGCCGATTTTGGCCCGCATCTGGTCGAGGTCATCGTGGTTCAAGTCGTGGACTTCCTGCCCAAACACCCGGATGCTTCCAGCGTCGGGGACGATAAGGCCAATGATGCATTTGATGAGCACAGATTTCCCTGAACCGGATTTACCCAGCACGGCCAGGTTCTCGCCCTGGCTGAGTGTAACGGAAAAGTCGCGGAGCACATGGTTGCTGCCGAAGGACTTGTACAGTCCCTTGATTTCCAATACGGTGTTGTCGGCGCCCATGGTGCATCAGGTAAATCCCAGGATGTCTGTCAACTGAACGGCAATCAGATCGATGATGAAGACCAGTAGAGAAGCAATGACTACCGCCGAATTGGCCGAGCGGCCCACGCCCTCGGTGCCACGGCTGGTGTTGTATCCCTTGTAGCAACCAATCAGTCCGATCGCGAAACCAAAGAAAAATGTCTTGACCAGCGATGGGATGATGTCGCCGTAGCTGAGCGCGTCGAAGACCTGTGACCAATACAGGTGCCAGCTCACCGCACCCCGGATATTGACTCCGAGGTATCCCCCAAAGATGGAGATGGCATTGGATAAACTCGAGAGGATCGGGAGCATCAGCGTTGTTGCCAGGATGCGCGTCACGATCAGGTACTTGAATGGATTGGTGCCCGAGACTTCCATGGCGTCGATCTGTTCGGTTACGCGCATGGAACCGAGTTCGGCACCCATTCCGGACCCAATTTTTCCCGCACAAATCAGCGCGGTGATCACCGGCGATATTTCGCGGACCAGCGACACCGCCACCATGGCGGGCAGCAGGCTTTCAGCGCCAAATTCAACCAACGTAGGCCGGGATTGGATCGTGAGAACCAATCCCATGATAAAGGCCGTGATGGCCACGAGCGGTAGTGACTTATACCCGACCCAGAAGCATTGGCGAAAGAACTCTTCCACTTCGTGGCGCGGCTTAAAGAGTTCCCGGAAGAACCGACCGCTGAACCGCGCCAGATCTCCCAATTCCTGCAGAAACCGCTCGACCTGGTGCAGGTTCTCTTTGGGATGTAGCCAGTTCGGGAGTTTCATACAAGCTGGAGGTCAGGATCCGTCCGGTAAAGCCATCATACGCTTCCGGATTTCAATGCAGGCTGAAGGTCCAAATCGGGCACTGCAGGTGGTTGACGACGTCTTCGGTCACGCTGCCCATCAGGGCGTGGGCGAGTCCCCGGCGTCCATGGGTCGCCATGGCCACCAAGTCGCCCTTGATTTCATGCGTGAAGTGAGCGATGGCATCTTCCTCGATGGTGTCGTTGCGCACGTGCAGGTGATAGTTGGTCAGGTTGTAGTTTCGGGCGAAATCCTCAAGCAGCGC
This sequence comes from Cyclobacteriaceae bacterium, assembly GCA_041917735.1. GTDB lineage: Bacteria > Bacteroidota > Bacteroidia > Cytophagales > Cyclobacteriaceae > ELB16-189. The sequence goes on along the minus strand of JAYRXB010000296.1, from coordinate 9,280 downwards.
CTTGCTTTCTAAGTCCGTCTTGAAGTTCATGGGCGTATTGATCCAGAGTACTTCCAGGCTGGCGCCGAAGAAGGCCTGAAGTTCTTTCACCTTCTCGATCAAGGCATGCTGGTCGAGCCGGAGCGTGGTCGGGAAGATAATCTTCCTGATCTGGTCCAGGCCCTGTGCTTTGCGGACGGCGATTACCGGCACCTTCGATTTTTGAACCACCTTCTCCGTGGTAGAACCAATGAGGTACTCGTTGATTCCGCTGGACCCTTTGGTGCCCATGACAATGAGGTCGATGGCATTGTTCTTGACGAATTGCCGGATGGATACCGTCGGAGGTTCATAGGTGACGTGAAACGTGATGGTCAGGCCATCGGCGCCGAAGCGTTCCATCATCTTGTTAAACTTGTCGCGCGCATCGGCCTCCAGGTCCCGCAGAAGGGTAGGGTCATAGGCGTAAGGCTGCACATCAAAACCGGCCACCATCATAACGGGCAGGTCGATGGCTTTCAGCACGTGGATTGCGCCTTTGCTTTTCAAGGCGATGGCACGCGCAAATTGGAAGGCTTCCACCGCACATGCAGAGAAGTCGCAGGGAACCAGGATATTTTTCATAGGGCTGAATCGGGCAGCATGTGCTGCTGATTTCAACCAAAAGCTACAAACTGCCCTGCAAAGCGGGTATGAGGGGAGTCAATGGCAAGGGTGACTTTACTCACGGCAGGGACACCGGATGGCTTAGAGTAGCCCTTGGAGGCCCGTTTTTGAAATGAAGTGGTCATCAGCCCTTCAACCCAATACCCCATAACCACGAACTAGTCGTGTATGATGAGCAGTGGATACGTGGCCAATTTGGTCATTTCCTTGATGAGGCTCTTGTGGAAAATCCGGTCCAGGAATGACTGGTGTTGGCTGCACAAGATCAGCCAGTCGATGTCATGGTCTTTGACGTACGTGTTGAGCGATTCCGGCACAGCTGAAGTGTGGAGGGTTTCGAAGTGAAGCGTTACTTCCTGCCCGTACGTGTCGCGCAGGATCTGCTGGTCAGCCTTCAGTTCCTCTTCTGCCTTGCGACTGAACGAAGGTTCAAGGATTTCCAGTATGACCGCCGAGCTGCCCATGGGTTGGATCAGTTTGGTAAGTTGTGCCAGCGGCAGACTGTTGTTACGCCAGTAGTCGAATGCAAAAGCCGTCTTTCGGATTTCGGAGAAGCCCGCAGCCTCCGGTACGATGAGCACAGGTGTTTGCGTATGGCGGGCGATGCGATACGACTGGCTGCCGAACAGGAACTTGTAGATGTTGTCCGGACCGTGTGTGCCCATCACCACGAGGTCGTAATTGCCGGCCTCCCGCTCGATGACCCCGGCCAGGCCGCCAAAGGTGGTGGATACCTTGCTGTTGCATGACACGCGGAAGACGCGACTGATTTCGCGGCTCAGTTCCTCCAGGCGATCTTGTGCCAATTGTGCGTTCATTTGCTCTCCAAGGATCGCTTCATCCGGGGTCCGGTCGGCCAGCGATTGCACGTTGAAAAGGTCTATGTGCCAGCCGTATTTCTGGGCGAGTTTTGCGGCATACACGACCGCTTTATCGGCGGTGTCAGAAAAGTCGGTAGGACAAAGGAGCTTTTTCATACCCTGAGCCTTTACCAGCGGCATGCCCTAATCTCGCTATTCCCGGGAGTTTGGCGTGTGACCAAAATCAGCGTAGGTGCTAAGGGCCGTCATCGGCGCCTGTTTCGGGAAGACTGACCTTGCTGGTGAGGAATAGCAAAATGCCCATACGAACCGATAAACAAATTATCCTGGAGGCAGCCATTCGGCAGCATGAGTCGGTGATCGCCGATTTTCGGGAAGGTATACGCCAGATGATGGCCACGGAAGGTGATGTCAGTGAACAGGCCTACGATGTGCAGACACAGGCGATGGCTGCGGAGACATCGGCAGACGTGGACAGGCTGGCGGGGCAGTTGTCTTTTGCGAACCGCGAATTGGAGCAACTGATTCGCATGCGCCAGGATATTGAAGAGATCCATCCGGCCGTTCAACGTGGCGCTGTCGTTGTAACCGATCGGGAGACCTTCTTCGTCTCGGCCAGCATTGAGCGTTTTCATGTAAATGACCAATCGCTGTTTGGGCTTTCTACCGAAAGCCCCTTATACCAGAAAATGAGAGGGTTGAAAGCCGGGGATTCATTTTCCTATGGGAAGACAACCTATCAGGTTCTGGATGTGTACTGAATCGTTTCTGAACTTAAACACCCATGTATGAAAAAGACCCTGGGTATCCTGATGCTTGCTGCATTGGTTGCATGCAGCGATCAAATCACCGTACGAACGGACTATGATAAATCGATCAAGATTGCCACGTATAATTCATTTGCCTGGCTTGATAAGGAAGGCATTGAAGAACGTAATAACCCGCTGTATTACAATGAATTGAACGACCGCCGGATCCGGGAGGCAACGGTAGGGCAGTTGACGGGGAAAGGTTATTCCCTGGATCCAGCGGCGCCCCGATTGAAGGTGCATTATCACATCGTGATTGAAGATAAGACACAAGTACGAAGTGACACCTATTCCCCGTATTGGATCAAGAGCGAGCGCGATGTGTACACCTACCGCGAGGGTACATTGATCATCGACCTCATGGACGGCCAGAATGAAATGCTCCTGTGGAGAGGATGGGCGATTTCAGCGCTGAGCGACACGGATCAAATGTCGGATGAGTTGATCCGTGACGCGGTCGCCAAGATCTTCGAAAAGTTGCCGCTCGCGCAAAAGTAGCACTCAGTTTTCCAGCGCCTTGAGCAGCCAGGCCAGGCCTGCCAGGCTGAGAACCGCCATGGCAGGCATCAACACCAAGACAGGCATACTGACTTCGGTGCCTGTGGATTGTTGCGCAATGAAGATTACCGTGATGGTAAGGTTCATGAGAATGAAGAATACAAGTACGACCGGGGCCAGCATGAGGCCCGGGGGAAGCCGCCTGCTCAGCAATATCCCTACGATGAATACACCCGGCAGGACAAGTGCCAGGTCCAATACGTGCACCGGGTTGGTGGGCACACCGGCGGATAGAATAGTCGATGGTACGTACCCTCCGGCAATGGCTGGAATAATGTCGCCAAGCCAGAGAAGATAAAACATAACGGATACAATCAGCAAGTAGGCTCCCAGCAGGCGGGCGGGACGCGCCAGGGCGGGTGTTAAGGGTACCTGGTTAAGAAGGTTGCGCAACGCATACACCGTAGCATAGGTCGAAAGGCCAAAAACGGCCACATAGGCCAGAAACAATGCGTTAAAGTGTACGGAGAAGCAGTAGATAGCAAAGGTGTACACGAGGTAGATTAGTGTTCCTGTCCAGACTGGAGCGGCCAGGCGTTCGCCCCGGAAGGTATACAGGCCGGAGAGGACGAGTACAGGAAGGATGAGAAACAAGTCGACGGCGTCCTGCGCGGCGGATTGAAGCGCCCAATCCGGGGTCTCCAGGATGTACAATTCGGGAACAGCGAGCCCAACAAGGCTCACGGTAGCAACCAGTGCCCCCAGGGGAAGGGTGAACCACAGAACAAGGGTCCTATTCGCCCTTTTCAAATCACTTTCTAACATATTGATAACCAGTTTCTGTTGGTAAATGTGCGCTTGGAAACTACATTAGCCAATCACCCTGGGATTGCCGTGGTGTGATTAAAATCAGATGGGTGCGTGACCCTCCTCACCCAGCCTCGGTGGTACCCCGAGGTACTTTTATGCGGGGATGTTAAACTCCTTGTTATGAAACGTATACTGGTTCCTTGTGATTTTTCCGAGACTGCGCTGGAGGCCTTCAAATTTGCCGCCTCCATTGCGGAGCGGAATAATGGTACCGTCCACCTTCTGCATGTGGTTGAATTGCCGGTGCTCTATGACTCTGCTGCAGTACTTTCTTTTGAGCAGGCGTATATGAGTGACCGCAAGAAAGAAGTGGAGAAGGCCTTTCTGAAGTTGAAAGAGAAGTATGCCAAAGATCTGCCCATTACGGTTAAATCGCATGTGGAGTATGGTGGGACGGTTCATGTCATTCGCCGGATGATTCAGGAGACGAAGGCAGACCTGGTGGTATTGGGGACGCACGGCGCAAAAGGCCTCAAGGAATTTACGGTGGGCTCGAATACGGAGAAAATTGTGCGCTCCAGCCCGGTACCCGTCATTTCCATGAAGAAAGGCATCAAGCATGTGAAAAGTATTGTGCTGCCAACTACCCCGGACGTTGACCAGGAGAAGTTAACCATGGAAGTGAAGGAGATGCAGAATTTCTTTGGTGCAACCCTTCATGTGCTCTACGTGAATACCCCGGCGAGATTCAGGACGGATGGCCAGATCAAGGCGGCCATGAAGGATTTTGCCAAGCGGTTTATGCTGAAGAATTACACCTTGAACATTTACAATGATATCACCGAAGAAGATGGGATTAAGAACTTCTCCCGGGAAGTAAAGGCAGATATCATTGCCATGCGCACCCACGGCCGGCGCGGCATCGCCCACCTGGCCAGTGGCTCAATCGCCGAGGATGTGGTCAACCATATTGACTGCGCCATCTGGACATACGTAGTCAAATAACGGAGACAGGATACGTGGTACAAACAGATATAAAGTGCTACCATTGCGGGCAGGCATGTGAGGATCGTCAATTTACGATTGACGATAAGAACTTCTGTTGCTATGGCTGCAAGGTTGTATTCGAGATTATCAACGACAATAACCTCTGTGCCTACTATCAGTATGACGCCCATCCCGGCTCTACGATCCGACCCGTTGATGAAGATGCCTACACCTTTCTTGACGAGGAACCGGTCCAGCAGAAACTCCTGGAATTTCGGTCGGATTCTTTTGCGCGGGTCAGGTTCAGTGTACCGGCTATCCATTGTGTGTCCTGCATCTGGCTGCTGGAAAACCTGAGAAAGCTGGATTCAGGCATTCTCCGCTCGGAGGTAAACTTCGCCCGTAAGTCGGTCATGATCGACTTCAACCCGGAGCGGGTCTCATTCAAGCGCGTGGCAAGCCTGATGGCCTCTGTCGGTTATCCGCCGCAGATTCAACTTGCCAGCGAGGAGACGGCTAGGCCGGTGTCGAACAAAACCCTGGTGACTCGACTGGCCGTTGCTGGTTTCTGCTTTGGTAATGTCATGCTTTTCAGCTTCCCGGAGTACCTGGGCCTCGACCATAGCGACACAGTCCTTCGGACAGTTTTTTCGTACCTGAACCTGGCCCTTTCCGTGCCGGTGCTTGTGTTCAGTGCGCGTGACTATTTTCATGCGGCCTGGAAGAGCTTTTCGCAACGCCAGATCAACATCGATGTGCCAATCGCCGCCGGGCTGTTGGCACTTTTCTTCCGAAGCGCGTGGGACATCCTTACGGGATTTGGGCCGGGCTACCTTGATTCCTTTACAGGGCTCGTCTTTTTCCTGCTGATCGGTAGGTGGTTCCAGGGCAAGACGTACGAGAGCCTTGCATTCGACCGTGATTTCAAAGCCTATTTCCCCCTGGCAATACGCAGGCAAACCGGCAACGGATGGAAGCCGGTAATCATTTATGAGCTTGAGCCAGGCGATGTCATCCAGGTTAGAAACCTTGAAATTATTCCGGCCGACAGTCAGTTGGTGAAGGGAGAGGCCTACATTGATTACAGTTTCGTAACGGGGGAATCACGACCGACCCAAGTCGGTGAGGGCGCGCACGTATATGCCGGTGGCCGCCTCATCGGGCAGCCCGCGGTCTTTCGGGTAGAGAAGCGAACTTCCCAGAGTCACCTCACCTCGCTGTGGAATCACGAGGCTTTCCGAAAGCGGGAAGAAAGTCACTACCAACGTACCATCGACCGCGCAGCGCGTGCGTTCACCTGGGTTGTCATGTTCATTGCCCTGGGTACTGCCGTGTTTTGGTATTACTACCGGCCCGAAGAAATGTGGCTGGTGGTGACAGCGGTTTTGATGGTAGCCTGCCCTTGTGCCCTGGCGTTGGCCGCACCGTTTACGTACGGCAGCATGCTTCGTGCCTTTGGAAGAAATCACTTGTATCTCAAGAATGCTGACGTCATCGAGCGGATGGCAGCCGTTGATGCGGTGGTATTTGACAAGACCGGCACGGTTACCCACGGCAAGGAGCCGGAAGTGCGATGGGAAGGAAACTTGTCCGATGACGATCAACAGGTAGTAAAGACGCTGACTGGCTTTTCCACCCACCCGCTCAGTAAAATGATCTCGGCGTCTATTGCGGCGCATACCGCGCCTGAAATCACCGACTTTCGTGAATTACCCGGGAAGGGCATCGAAGGTACGTGGGGTGCCAAACGGTATGCCGTTGGCTCCGCTGAATTTGTCGGTGCGCCGCAGGTTAGCGACCATGCCCAGACTCGTGGTTGGGTTAGTATCAACGGTGAATGCCGGGGTTATTACGCAATCCGGACGTCCCTGCGCGACGGAATGTTCGCCATGATATCAAGGTTGGGAGAAAAGTGCGCCGGGCTTCTTTCAGGAGACAACGAAAGTGAGCGATCAGCCATGTCCGGGCTATTTGGGCCAGGAGCTGCACTTCGGTTCAATCAAAACCCCCATGAGAAGCGGGCGTTTGTGGAAGAACTTCAACAACAGGGCAAGAAGGTACTTATGGTTGGCGACGGGCTCAACGATGCGGGGGCGCTCAAGCAAGCCGACGTGGGGCTGGCCGTGACGGACGACAACGGGGTATTTACGCCGGGCAGCGATGGAATTCTGTTTGGCGAGCGGATGGAGGACCTCGATAAGTTTCTGCGTTTGGCCAGGCGTTCGCACAGCCTGCTTCGGATAGGCTTTGGTATTTCATTCATGTACAATGCCGTTGCCCTTTCGTTTGCGGTGACGGGCCACCTGACTCCACTGGTTGCGGCTGTCTTGATGCCCATCAGCAGCATCAGCGTGGTGAGTTTTGCATCGTTGGCTGTGCGGGTGGCAGCGCGAAAAGAGAAGTTGAATTGAACTACATAGAGTTAACACATTATGATAAACTACATTTCAGGAGAAGAAGCGGTCAAGGTGATTAAGTCCGGTGACCGCGTATTTATACATGGTGGCGCCGCTACACCGCATTACCTTTTGCGCAAGATGGTGGAGCGTTCGTCGGAGTTGTGGGACGTTGAACTGGTCAGCATCAGCCTGCAGGGTGAAGCTCCTTTTGCGGACAAGAAGTACAAGGACAACTTTCGGATCAACGCGTTGTTTGTTTCTGAAAATGTGCGCGAAGCAGTGAATGACGGTCGCGGTGATTATGTGCCGGTATTCCTGAGCGATATTCCGAAGCTGTTTACCCGGAATGTGTTGCCGCTGGATGTCGCACTGATCCAGGTTTCTCCCCCGGACAAGCACGGATACTGCTCGCTGGGGGTTTCGGTTGATACCGTATTGTCGGCAATCAAATACGCAAAGCATGTCATTGCGCAGGTAAACCCACGTATGCCACGCTCTCTCGGTGATGGCATTGTGAAGGCTGACTTCTTCGATGCGCTGGTCTATCAGGAACAGGAGCTCCCGGAAGTTACCAACCCGCCGTTGTCAGAGATTTCAATGCGCATTGGGCAGCATTGCGCCGAACTGGTCGAGAATGGTGCCACCCTGCAAATGGGTATTGGCGCCATTCCGGATGCGGTTTTGGCGAGCCTTGGAGGACACAAGGAGCTGGGTGTTCACACGGAAATGTTCTCGGATGGAATCATCCCGCTGGTGGAGAAGGGGATCATCACCGGCGAGCACAAGAAAAAGCACCGGGGCAAGATCGTAACGGCTTTTGTACTCGGCAGCCGGCGGTTGTACGATTTTGTGGATGATAATCCATCGGTGTCGGTTCTTCGCGTGGATTACGTGAATGATACCTCGGTGATTCGTTCCAACCCGAAAGTGGTGGCCATCAACAGCGCTATTGAGGTGGATATTACCGGCCAGATCTGCTCGGATTCCATCGGCAGCTACCAGTACTCCGGGGTAGGAGGGCAGATGGACTTCATGCGCGGCGCCGCATTGTCCGAGGGGGGCAAGCCGATTATCGCGCTCCCTTCCATGTCAAGCAAAGGAACATCGAAGATTGTTCCGTTCCTGAAGTCAGGTGCCGGGGTGGTTACAACCCGTGCGCACGCACATTACCTGGTTACGGAATACGGCGTCGCCAACCTGTTTGGTCAGAACATGCGCCAGCGGGCCAAAGCCCTCATCGAGATTGCGCACCCCAACCACCGCGAGGCCTTGGAGCGTGCGGCATTTGAGCGGTTCAAGAGTTACCAGTTCGAGTCAACACAATATTAAGCACCATGCTGATCGTCGTATTGCTTATTGCTGTGAGCCTGTTGATTGCGCTGATTTTCCTGGGGGTATTTTACTGGAACCTCCGTTCAGGCCAGTACGACGACATGTATACGCCTTCGGTCCGGATGCTTTTTGAGGACGGTGAAAAACCGGAGGACGGAAAATCCACAGGAAAATAGATTCACTAATATAAGACAAAATAGTCTTTTATTAGAATTCAAAGAATCTTTTCTGATTTTCTTATCAAGTCTGACGAAAGTCAGGTGATGCCCGTCGGTCGGCGGTTAGGTTTGCAAGCATAGAAACCGGCGGTCGTGTAACCGGTCTCCAATAGATAGAGAAAAACCAAACCCTTATATCCATGAAGTACCTGATCATTTTCCTTGCTGTAGCCTTGGCTGCGTGTGCTCCAGACAAGCCAAAGAACACCGAAGAGTATCCGGACACCAAGCAATCTGCTCCGGAAGCGGTCATGAGTGACCCGACCAAAGGAATTGGTGCAGTGAAGAACGTGACGCTTAAGAGCCCATTGGAGCAGGAGCGCATTTCGCGTGGTCTCGCCATTTATGAGATGAAGTGCAGTGCCTGCCACAAGCTGGATGAGACACGATTTGTTGGCCCGGGCTGGAAGGGAGTCACCAAGACCCGCAAGCCGGAGTGGATCATGAACATGATTACGAACGTGGATGTCATGCTCGAGAAGGACACCGAAGCCCAGAAACTCCTGGAGTTGTGTCTTACCCGCATGCCGAACCAGAAGGTTTCGATTGGCGATGCCCGCGACATCCTGGAGTTCATGCGCCAGAACGATGGCGAAAAGTAGTATTTCCCTAACCCTGAGTCCTCTGAACCCTTAACCCTAAATAGCAATCCCATGAAAACGTTAACACGCTTTATCGTGGCCCTGGCGGTTATCAGCCTCGGTGCTTCGATGAACGGCTGCGCGCCGAAAGGACCGAAGGATGCCGTCACCGGCAACGCG
>JAYRXB010000295.1:0-2168 GCA_041917735.1 Cyclobacteriaceae bacterium | reverse complement strand
CGGTGGCGCCGGGCTGCCGCTGTGAGAGTTCGGCCGACAGGTTGGGCCCCGCCAGGCAACCCACACGCACCACCACGCTCTCTTCGCGGATGACTTCACTCATGGTCAGCACTTCCTTGCGGCTGAGGGTCTCCACGGTTTCGATGGTCTGGCCTTTGGGCAACTTGATGTCAAACCCTTTGGTGCCGTGGATCAGCATGTGGTAGGGATGCAGGTGCGGCGCCAGTTTTTTCATCATGTCGCGGAAGTGCGCCGACGGCACGATGGGGAAGATCACGTCGCACTGGGCGGCGAGGCCGGCCAGGTCGTTGGTGGGTTGGATGCTGCGACTGAGTTTGTGCCCCTTGTTTTCCCGGGTCTCCAGCATTTTGGCGACGCTGTTTTCGTCGCGGGCGTAGAGCAGCACATCGCGGTGGCGCGCCAGGATGTTGGCGATCACCGTCCCAAAGTGCCCGGCTCCGACAACCCCGACGGGCTTATCCGATGCACTTTTCGAGGTCATAGCCCACGAGCCGGTTGTGGTAATAGTAGAGCACGTTCAGGTCCTGGGTTACGATGTTGCCCTGGCGGTTACGCAACAGCGGCCGCTTGAGGTGGAAGATGCCCACGTTCTCGAGCCCGCGGCGGATCACCAGGTCCGCATCACCTTTCAGGTGGGTGGCGTAATGCACGCGGCCGTTTTCTTCCAGGCGGTAGATTTCTTTCCTGACTTTCTTGAACACCTCGCGGAATTCGTCGTAAGGGATCTCCAGTTCTTCTTCCGGGAGGCGGAGGAAGCCGAAGAGGTCGAGGCGCGGGTAACGGCGCAACCACATCTCAAAAGCGATGAATGCGACGAGGTGGCTGGCAAACACTCGGTTGATGCGGTGGTATTCGGACACGATCCGGCTCGACAACATGCGTGTGTACTCGTTCTCGCGCTGCTTGTCGATGGTCACCGCCCCGTTGGTCATGAAGTACTCGCGGGTATTGATGATGCGGCCGGTGCTGTCCAGGCTGTTGCCTTCATCATCGACGAAGTTGCCCATCACGTCCAGGCCGGGGCCGATGGACACCGAGATGTTCGAGCCCTTCGTGAAGAACTTGAACATGAATTTCATCAACTGGAAGCTTCCGTAGTTGTCTTCTTCAGCAAAGTAGCGGTCCTGGCCTTTCACTTGCAGGTAGTCTTCGATCAGGTCAGGGGCTTCGAGCACAAAATGATAATTGAGCGTGACCGGCACCACGAAGATCTTCCGGGTATCGGGGGCGTCGCTCTCGAGGTACAGGTTGCGCTGCGCTTCAATGGCGGTGCTCAACAACCCCAGCTTCAACTGCTTTTCAATCTGCCCGGAGCGTGAACGCGTGCCGCCGGGAAAGAAGAGGCTGTGCGCACCCTTCTGAATGGCAAGGTTCGAATACATCTTCAGCGTCTCCAGGTAGGGCAGGTTCTTCTTGCGCCGGTCGACCTTGTAGGCGCCGAGGCTGTTCATGAAGTAGGCGAAGATGGAAATATTGAACAGGTTGAGTCCTGCGCCGTAGATGAAGGCCGGGAGACCGAGCGAGTGGATGACCCACCCGATGAGAATGCTGTCGAGGTTGCTGAAGTGGGTGGGTACCATCACCACTGTTCCTTTCTTGGCCAGGCGCCGGAGCATCTTCACCTTGCCCACAATGTGGATCTTGTCCTGCAGCGTGTACTGGCTGCGGAAGATGGCGCCGAATTTCTTGACGCGTGCGCCGTTGAGGAGGCGTCGGAACCAGAACTTGATAACCTCGCGGGCGAATTTGTAGGAGCGCGGCTTGAAGGTTCCGGAAATCTCTTTCGCGTAGCGGTGGACGATCTCATAAAGAAGCTCCTCTTCCTTCTTGGTGGCTTCTTCCGCGGGTTTGTTGGCCAGGTCGACCAGGTCGTTCTTGACGCGCGTCCAGAATTTCGCGTCGTCTTTGGGGTCGACACGCCACCGGTTGCGTTTGATCCGATTTTGCTCACGGAACACCGTTGTCTCCAGTTCGTCCAACAGTTGCTTGCGCGATGGCCGAAGGATGCGGATTTGCGCAATGGCTTTCTGGGTGACTTCCTCGAGGAACTCCTTCCGGTTCTTGCTCAGTTGGTACACCGGCCAGTCGGGAATGCCCTCCAGGATGGGCTTGTAGCCGATGTTCTTGTTCTTCTTTTCCTCTAGGAT
>JAYRXB010000294.1:0-2858 GCA_041917735.1 Cyclobacteriaceae bacterium | reverse complement strand
GAAAGCCTGGGCATAACCATCGAGGACCGGCACCGGGCTGGTGGCGATGCGGAGGCGACAGCGCGGATTTTTGATCTCTTGCTCCGGCGGGATGATCAGGGTGTCATCGCGAAAGCAATCAAGCGAGGTTCTGGTGACGCCATCCTCCCGCCCAACCTGCGCAAGGAAGATGTGGATCGGTTACCCGATCAGCCGGGTGTATACTACTTCCTGGATGCCCGCGGACAGGTAATCTATGTCGGCAAAGCCATCAACCTTCGAAAACGTATTCATGGACACTTTACGGGCGATGCTTCCGAGTGGAATCGATCCAATATTCGAAATGAAATTCACGGCATTCGCTTTGAACTTACCGGCAACGAACTGGTTGCCCTGATCCTGGAAGCGCAGGAGATCCGTAACCTGTGGCCGAAGTATAACCTGGCGCAGAAAGTCAGACTCGAGCCCTGGGGGATCTTTGATTATTATGATCGAAACGGGTATCGACGTTTTGTGGTCAATGCGGTGGCGCGCAATACAAAACCCTTGCTGACCTTTGCCAACAAGAGTGCGGCGTGGAGTTCGCTGTGGTCGAAGGTGAAGGAGTTTGATCTGTGTCCCAAGCTCTCGGGCCTGCAGACGGCAAAAGGACAATGCTTTGCGCATCAATCAGGTTCGTGCAAAGGGGCCTGCGAAGGCAAGGAATCTGCTGCCGATTACAATTCCCGCACCGATGCCATGCTGGCCTCTCTTATGCCACAAGGTGCAACCGCAGCGATTCTGGGTGCAGGGCGATCGCCCGATGAGCAGTCGGTGATCTTGGTAGAGCAGGGTAATTATGCCGGCTTTGGATTCATTATCCGGGGTACCTCGCTGGACAGCCCTGCTGCCATTCGTCAGTGGATTGGGGAAGGAAAGGACAACCGGGTGGCACAAAGTCTCGTTACGTCATTGCTGCAGAATCCGGAGGATCGGGAGATCGTCTACTTCCATTGAGGGGAGTACCGCTTGTCCCCGTTCCGGAAGGATTTTGCCCCTAATTCTTTATACTTGCGCTTTACTTTTCAGGAACCGAGGCAATTATGAGCATGGAAGCGATAACAGAGCGTGTGCAGGAGCACCAAAAGAAGATTGACCAGGTCTATCATGAGGTTTCAAAGGTGGTGGTTGGCCAGGACTACATGGTCAACCGGTTGCTTATCGGGCTTTTTACTAACGGCCACATTCTGCTGGAAGGGGTTCCGGGCCTGGCCAAGACACTCACCATCTCCACCGTAGCAAAAGTCCTTCACCTCGATTTTCAACGCATACAGTTTACCCCTGATCTTCTGCCTTCCGATTTGGTGGGCACCATGATCTACAATCAGCGCGAGGGAAAATTTGAGGTTAAGAAAGGTCCGATCTTTGCGAACATCATCCTCGCCGATGAGATTAACCGATCGCCGGCCAAGGTGCAATCGGCCTTGTTAGAGGCGATGCAGGAAAAGACCGTAACAATCGGCGAAACGACCTTCAAGCTGGACAAGCCGTTCCTGGTCATGGCAACGCAAAACCCTGTTGAGAACGAAGGAACGTATCCGTTGCCGGAAGCGCAGGTGGATCGATTCATGATGAAGGTCTCGGTTTCTTATCCCACCAAGGACCAGGAGCTGGAGATTATGCGACGAATCGCGAACATGCAGTTTGATTTCACGGTAAATGCCGTCCTGACCAAGGAGGATATTTTTGCCATCCGGGAGGAAGTAAACCGGGTGAAGATTTCAGAGTCGCTGGAACGGTACATTATTGAGTTGGTTTCTGCCTCGCGGAATGCAAAGGAATACAAGCTTGATCACGAAGCGCAGTACATTCAGTTTGGCGCTTCACCGAGGGCCAGTATCAACCTCAACCTGGCGTGTAAGGCCGCAGCTTACCTGGAAGGCCGCGATTACGTTCTTCCCGAAGACATCAAGGAGATAGCTCCGGATGTGATGAATCACCGGATCCTGCTGAACTACGAGGCCGAGGCGGATAATGTGAAGACCACGGATATCATCCGGGCCATCCTGGCCAAGGTGCCCATTGGGAAATAGGTTATCCCATTCTTAATTCTGTTATGCCTGGTTTAACCAAACATTCTTGGTTAACGAGTTCATTTTCAATTCGAAGAGCAAGCCGCTGACCTTTGGGTTTTCTGAAATTGGATGGTGGCACGGGTGGGTGTTTAACAATTAGGTAACACCCGCGAATCAGCCGGGTAATATGGCAAGGGGACCTTTGTGCCGAGAATCCGACCCCTATGCGTTCCGCCCTCTTTACCACCCTTTTGCTCTTCCTGGCTGCTTTTTCAATGGCTCAGAACGGTACCATTGCCGGAAAAGTCCTGGATGCCAAGACGGCAGAGCCCATTATCGGCGCCAACGTTGTAATTGAAGGAACCACGGTGGGCGCTGCCACCGACCTGGAGGGTGGATTCCGCATCAATAGTGTAAAACCGGGCACGTATACATTGGTTGTTTCCTTCATCACCTACAAGACCCAGACCCTTACGGATGTGGTCGTAGAGAGTGGCAAGGTTACTTCACTCGAGGCGCCCCTTCCGGAGGAAGTAGCCGAGTTGTCGGAAGTTGTGGTAACAGCAAAACGTGAGATCAATACTGACGCGAACCTCATCAAGAGCATTCGCGAAGCCAAGCTCGTGGTGAGCGGAATTTCGGCAGAGCAAATTACCCGACTTCCGGACCGCGATGCGGCTCAGGTCATGCAACGCGTGCCGGGCGTTACCATCGTCGACAATCGTTTTGTCATTGTCCGTGGTGTGCCGGAACGTTACAACCAGGTCATGATCAACGGAGCCATTGCCCCAAGTACCGAAATTGACCGCCGTTCATTCTCGTTTG
>JAYRXB010000293.1:0-3097 GCA_041917735.1 Cyclobacteriaceae bacterium | reverse complement strand
GTCGGGCTTGAACTCCAATTGGTAGGTGCCGGAGAAATCGGGTGTCGTAACTTCAGCGGAATTTTTGACAAACCGGAAGTCGTCGCCGAAGGTGGCCGAAAACGGCATGCTGAAATCCGGTGCGTAGTTTTTGTAGAATGTTCCTGTAAGCTTGTCGCCCTCCACCCGCGCGCGCAGGTCGGCATCAAACACATGAAGGTTCATAAAGACGGAATCGCCACGAAAGGAGATCTCGTCGAGCAGAATTTTTTCCGTGACGTTTTTCAGGTAAGCACGATAGCCATCACCGGCTTTTTCCAGGGCAAAGGTGAACGGCAGTTCCTTACCCTGGATGCCGATGACGCCGCGCCAGGTGCCGGTCTTCAGGTCGGCGGTTTTGGGCTGGCAAGAAAGAATTGCGGAAATGCTGAAGAAGAGGATCAAAAAACGCATCTTGACGGGGATTTTTCTCAGTAGAACGGTGCAAAATAAAGAAATGTTCACGAGTCTGAAGGTATTGGAATTGGCCTCCGTGCTGGCTGGCCCCAGCGTGGGTCAATTTTTTGCGGAGTTGGGCGCCGAAGTAGTCAAGGTAGAAAACCCGCGCACGGGCGGCGATGTCACCCGGAGTTGGCGTGGTGCAGGAGAAAACACCGACGACCGGTCTGCCTATTTCTGTTCCTGCAACTGGGGAAAAAAGTCTGTTCTGCTGGATCTTTCAACGCCGGTGGATCGGGAGAAGGTTCTCCGGCTCGTCCGACTGTCGGACGTGGTTATTGCCAGCTACAAGCCGGGTGATGCCGAAAAACTGGGTGTGGGTTATGAGCAACTGAAGAAGGTTCACCCTACTGTCATTTATGGGATGATTACAGGTTATGGCCCAGACGACGATCGCGTAGGCTATGATGCGGTAATCCAGGCGGAATCGGGATTCATGGATTTGAACGGTGAGCAGGAAGGTCCACCCGTGAAGATGCCCGTTGCCTTGATTGATATCCTCGCCGCCCATCAACTGAAAGAAGGCCTGTTGCTGGCACTCTTGAATAAGGAGCGTAGTGGAACCGGGAGCCTGGTGGAGGTATCGCTCTTTGAGACAGCCTTGGCTTCGCTGGCCAACCAGGCCACCAATTGGACAGTAGGAGGAAAGGTTCCAACCCGGCAGGGTTCAGCGCATCCCAACATTGCACCGTATGGCGACTCGTTTGTTACGGCCGATGGCAAGCGTATCCTGCTGGCCGTGGGCAATGACCGCCAGTTTGAATCGTTGCTCGAGGCGGTCGGCGTATCGCTTTCCGATCCACGGGTTGCGACCATGAGGACCAATCCCGATCGTGTCGCGAACCGGGGTGGACTCAATATGCTGCTTGCGGAGGCGATTTCGTCGTGCCATAGTCGGGAGCTGGTGGCAGAGCTGCATCGCCGAAAGGTTCCGGCGGGACTTATTCGCAATGTCCGGGAAGCGCTGGATGACACCTTGGCTGGTCCACTGCGGCTGGAATCGTCAGGGCTTTTGGGGATTCGAGGCATGGTGGCTCGTGGTCCATCTCTGTTGAATTCACTGTCTGCTCCACCCCATCTCGGGGAGCATACCCGGGAGGTGCTTTCCAGGCTTCTTTAACTTTCAACCAAGGTGACGATCCCAGAGTCGATCGAGGTATTCCCGGGAAACATATGCCTGATTTTTCTTAAGTTGATGCGTCGAAATATGATTGGGCATGTTGGTTGAGGGCTTTTGGAGCGTCCGACTGAATCAGTTAACTGGTGTGAGGGATATATCCGTTTTTTGCCTGGGATTTCTTCTCTTGCTTACACTAACGCTATCCGGTATCCCTGTTGGAGCCCAAGTAAAGACTGAATACGTTGATACGATTTTTGGAACAGTCGTTCAGGATCCGTTCCGATACATGGAGGACCCCAGCGATCCCAGGACAATACAATTCAGGGAAAGCGAGAAGAATTTCGTAGCAGGCCAGGAGAAAGCCCTGGGGTATACGAAGCCCCTCTACAACCGTTTATTGAAGAGGCACGCAATTGCCTATCGGCCGCTGACCCGGCAAGGGAAGTACTACTTCATTCTCGAGGCTCGCGAAAAGAGCGCGCCGGTGCTCTACTACAGGGACAAATTCAACGGACTCGACAAACTGGCCTTCGCACCCAAGGAATTTTCCAAAGGCCCCGGGGACATTGCTTCGATACAAGGAGTCAGCCTTTCGCGAGATAACCGTTATCTCGCGGTATCCTTGTCTCATTCCGGAAGCGATTGGCGTGAGGTTCGGGTTAAGGATCTTGAATCCCAGAAGGTGCTTTCCGATCAGGTTAACGGGGTAAGGTTTAGCGATGTGGAATGGTGGGGGGATGGGTTCTTTTATTGCTGGTACGATGAGACTTCCGGTAAATTCCCAGAGCAAGTCAGTGACCGAAAATTGTATTATCATACGCTTGGTACACCCCAGCGTGAGGACCAGTTCATTTTCGCGACAACAGCGAAGGGATCTGCATTTTTCGATTTTGAGGTTTCTTCGGATGAGACGACTCTTTTTGTCTACACACCTGCGGTAGTCCGCGGAAAGGTTTTTAATTCCATTCAGTACCGGATACTGGCCAGCGAGAACAAGGATTTCAAGCCGCTCATCCTCTGGCCTTCGGATTCCAATGTGGGGTATTCAATCGTTCATAAGACCGGGGACCGTGTTCTTGCGCTATCCAATTGTGAAGGGTTCAATCGCTCCATCGTCGAATTAGCCCTCAGCAAGCCGAATGAGGTGGCGCCATTGGTTCCTTTGGTTAAGGAAAGACTGGTTTCCGCAAATGTTTTTGGGGAGAAACTTGTCTGTGTGTACAGAAAACATTCGGACGAAGCATTTGCCGTTTACAGCCTGGATGGGAAGCTGCTCACCTCGTGGGGCATCCAGCAGGGGTATTCGATTTCGTCCATCAGTGGCAACGTCCATGATGCGAAGTTTGTGTATGGTTTTGAAAATTTCACCAGTCCAGCGTCTTACTACGAGGCTGATCTTGAGAGTTTCAAGAGAAAACCCTTGAGCAAGACCGCTATCACCTATGATGTTTTTGACCTGGTGACAGAGTATGTGGAGTACCCCTCCGCCGATGGAACCAT
>JAYRXB010000292.1:0-3305 GCA_041917735.1 Cyclobacteriaceae bacterium | reverse complement strand
TCGCCGCCCGGCTGCACGACCGCTGCCGTCTGCTGAGCACGCAGGACCAGACCGTGCTGCCGCGCCAGCGCACGCTGCGCGCGCTGATCGACTGGAGCTTCGACCTGCTGTCGCCGCCCGCGAAAGTACGAGCCCTTATGCTACAGCCCGGGCGGTGATCGATTTTGTGTCGGGCATGACCGACAAGCACGCCCTGAACCTCTACCGGAAGATCAAGGGGATGTCGCTGGGGAGATGACCCCGGCGGTTGCGACCGGTACCCCCCGACTTATTTGAGGGTGAGGGCTTTGAACGCCCCGGAAAGGCACGAAAACTGCTAAAATTCAGTTAGTTTTGCCCCTCAAATTTAACCTACGGATGTGGTCCCACGTCGCTGATAGCATCATTCGCTTTCGCCTCCCGCTTATGGGGGTGATCATCTGCATTACGGTGGTCATGGGTTACTACGCCTCCCGGGTGGAGATGAGCTATGATTTTGGGCGCGCCGTACCCCCCAATGACCCGGAAATGGTGTTCCTCACCCGCTTCCGGCAACAGTTTGGCGAAGATGGCAATATGGTTGCCGTTGGCCTTCGCGACAGCTCCGTCTACCAGCTAAAGAACTTTCAGCGTTTTACCGAACTGAGCATGAAGTTGCGCACCATCGAAGGTGTCAACGAAGTGCTTTCGCTGCCGCGGATGAAAATCATTCAGAAAGACACGGCACGTCAGCGCTTTACCATCGCCGCGCTGTTTCCGGATACGGTAAAGACCCAGCAGGAGTTGGATAGCCTGCTGCGGGCGGCCAATGACCAGAAATTCTATGCAGGACAGCTGGTGAATGAAGGAAACGGCGCCACCATGATGCTGATCTCGGTGGACAAAGAGTACGCCAATTCTGCCAAGCGTGTAAAACTGACGCAAGACCTTCGCGATGCCGGAAAGATATTTACAGATCAGACGGGCATCGAGCTTCGTTTTGCCGGGTTGCCGTTCATCCGGGCTGTGGTGGCCGAGCAGGTGCGCAAAGAACTGTCGCTCTTCTTGTATCTGTCAGCGTTGGTGACGGGAGCAATCATGCTCATCTTCTTCCGGTCCTTCCGCGCGGTCATATTTTCCATGATCATGATCGGCGTGCTGGTGGTTTGGACTCTGGGAACCATTACGCTCCTCGGGTTCAAAATCACACTCCTCAGCGGCCTTATTCCTCCGGTTATTGTCACAATAGGTATTACCAATGCCATCTACCTGCTGAACAAGTATCACCTGGAGTATGCCCGGCATCGCAACAAGATGGAGGCCATTCGTGTTGTGGTGCAGAAAATGGGGCTGGCCACCTTCCTCACGAACCTCACGGTGGCGATTGGATTTCTTACCCTGCTTTCTACCGATATTCTCATCCTGCGCGAGTTTGGCATCGTAGCCGGCATCAATATCCTCGCATTGTTTTTTGTCAGCCTGGTTATGATCCCGGGCATCCTTTCCTGGCTGCCGGAGCCTTCGCCCAAACACCTTCGTCACCTCAATTTCAAGATTCTGGGTGGGTTTGTGAGCGCGGTAGACTTGTTGGTTCACCGTCACCGGACCGTCATTTACAGCGTGACATTCCTGGTGACGCTGTTTTCCGCCTTGGGAATGCTGCGCCTCCACTCCGTGTCGTTCATGGTCGATGACATTCCGGCCGATAGCCAGATCAAAAAAGACCTGCTTTTCTTTGAGGCGAACTTCAGTGGAGTGATGCCGCTGGAAATCGTAGTGGACATCGATGGAAAGCGCAAACGTCAGCTCCTGGAGATCAAGAACCTTGAAGCGATCAATGCCTTTGAAGCTTCGCTGGATTCCATCACGGTGACATCGCGCCCCGTTTCCATCATCAGCCTTGTAAAGGCAGCCAAGCAGGCTTTTTACAACAATAACCCCGACCGCTATCAACTGCCGACGAAGACGGAGTCAAGCTTCATTCTCCGTTACATGAAAGGTCAGTCTGACAATAGCGGGCTGGTAAAGTCATTTGTTGACTCGACCTACAACAAGATGCGGATCTCCATGCAAATGGCCGACGTAGGGTCAATTAAAATGGATTCGCTGATCAGCCGTGTCATCCAGCCGAAGGCAGACACGCTGGTCGCCGCCCTCAAGCGTAACCTGAAGTCCGACAAAGATTCCGTACGGGTAGCGGTGACCGGGACTTCGAAGATTTTCATCAAGGGCAACAAGTTTCTCATCAACAACCTCACCGAGAGCCTGGTGCTGGCGTTTATCCTCATCACGCTATCCATGGCTTTCCTCTTTGCCAACGCGCGGATGATTCTCATTTCATTGATCCCGAACCTCATTGCCATGATGATCACGGCGGGGCTCATGGGCTACCTGGACATTCCGCTGAAGGCAAGCACGGCGCTGATCTTCAGCATTACGTTCGGGATCTCCGTCGACAATTCCATTCGCTTCCTGGCGAAGTACCGTCAGGAGTTGCTGGCAGGAGGTTTCTTTGTGCCCCGCGCCGTGAGTGAAAGTATCCTGGAGACCGGCAAGAGCATCATTTACACCTCGGCGGCACTGTTTGCTGGCTTCATCATCTTTGCCTTTTCTGATTTTGGGGGAACCATCGCCCTGGGCATACTTACTTCGACTACGTTGTTGATCTCGATGTTCACCAATCTGATCCTGTTGCCCGCCCTCATCATGACGTTTGATAAGCCGAACCGGGAATCGCAGAAGCGCCTGATCGATGACTTTGATTCGAGTTTCTACGGCGAAGAAGAAGATGAGGAAATTGACTTAAGTAAAATCCGTATCCATGACCGCGTAGGTGCCGCCGAATAGCGCGCCCGACCCGTATCCCCACGTACATGAGTGTGAAGTTTAGAGAGGACAAGGAACAATCGTTCAGCCAGATCGCGGAGGACGTTCTCGCGTTTTGGAAGTCCAATAAAGTTTTTGAGCAATCGGTGACCAACCGGGACGGAGCCCCCACGTTCACCTTTTATGAAGGTCCGCCTTCCGCCAACGGGACACCGGGAATTCACCACGTGATGGCCCGGACGGTGAAGGACATCTTTTGCCGGTTCAAGACACTCCAGGGCTACCAGGTAAAACGGAAGGGCGGCTGGGATACCCATGGTTTGCCGGTGGAGCTCCAGGTGGAGAAGGAACTTGGCATCACCAAGGATGACATCGGTCGAAAGATCAGCATTGCCGACTACAACCGGAAGTGCCGGGAGACGGTGATGAAGTACAAGGACCAGTGGGATGACTTGACCGAGAAGATGGGCTACTGGGTCGACCTGCAGCACCCATACATCACCTACAATACGCAGTACATC
>JAYRXB010000291.1:0-5980 GCA_041917735.1 Cyclobacteriaceae bacterium | reverse complement strand
TTCAGACGCCTGGAGTTGGACAGCCAATGCCACCTGGAGCATTAACCAGAACAAGGACTATGTCGTGGTGGAAAACAACGTTCCGGTGGTGCGCGACACCCGGATCATTCTATCACCCGAGCTGGTCGCCGGAAGCCAGGTAACCTGGAAACCGATACCCGGGCTGGAGGCCGCCTGGCTATCGAAGTATGTGGGCGCACAATACCTCGACAATACGGAGAATGCCGCGGTTAGAATGCCGGGTTATTGGATCAATGACCTTCGCCTCAGCTACGAATTTTCCGCCCTTGGATTTCGGACGCTTGGCTTGAGCATCTTGGCAAATAATGTGTTCGATGTGATGTATTCGTCGAACGGATACAGTTATTCCGGTGTCCCGTATTACTATCCGCAGGCAGGCAGGAATTTCTTGCTGATGATGACGGTAAAGCTGTAGTACCTAGTAGGGCGCGATGGCGGTTACAAACCGATTCTTTCCGTGTTGGTCGGGATGCACTTCCACATCGAAAAATCCCGCCTGCTCGATTTCATCCTGTGTTTCGGCTCCCAGCCGCTCGTTTATTTCGACAGCCAGCAGTCCTCCGGGTAACAACGCAATCCGTGCTTTTTGAGCAATCGATCGGTAGAAGCGGAGCGGATCATCATCGGGAACAAAGAGCGCCAGGTGCGGTTCGTATGCCTTGACATTTTTCGCCATGGCGACTGATTCCGACTCGGAAACATACGGCGGGTTGCTAACGATCACCTGGAGATTGTCGAAAGGCAGTTCTTCGGTCAGGATGTCGCACCGTTGGAATTGAACAGGTGCCTGGTGAAGCCCCGCGTTTGTCCGGGCGACGGCAAGGGCATCGACGCTTACATCCAGTCCGAAGGCCTCGCATTGCGGAAGTTCAAGCGCAAGGGTGATGGCGAGACAGCCCGAGCCGGTACCGATATCGAGCAGCCGCATCCCTTCCTTTTTTTGGGTTCGGTCAATGACCAGTTGCACCAGCCACTCTGTCTCGGGCCGCGGAATCAGCACAGCGGAGTTGACGTTGAATCTCCTTCCGTAGAATTGGGTATGACCCAAGACGTACTGGATGGGTTCTTCCTGGTTGAGCCGCTGCAGATCCTGGGCAAAATGACTGGGTGTCAGCAGGACCTCCTTTCCGGAGAGCAGCGCGGAGCCCGAAAGGCCTAGTCTATCCTCCAGCAACCATCGTATCAACGTCTGCTTTTCGCTTGCGCTCACGGGGAGCGTTAGCGATTGAACCAGCGCTTGGTAGAGTGCGACGCTCTGCATCCTGCAATGGTATGAAAATCTGTTCACTTGTTTTGATTTATGCATTTGGCCATCTTTCGTAAGGTGGAAGATTTGATATACATGCGCCGCGCCGTGGAGCTGGCCAGTCTTGGACTCGGCCAGGTTAGCCCCAACCCGCTGGTTGGATGCGTGGTTGTCCATCAGGATCAGATCATCGGAGAGGGATGGCACAAGAAATTCGGTGGCCCGCATGCGGAAGTAAATGCCATCAACCAGGTTTCAGAAGAATCCTTGCTGCAGGATTCCACCGTTTACGTCAACCTCGAGCCGTGTTCACATTTTGGCAAGACGCCTCCCTGTGCCGACTTGCTGGTACAAAAGCGCGTGAAGCGTGTAGTGGTCGCCAACCGTGATCCGAATCCAAAGGTGGCAGGCCGTGGAATCGAGCGGCTGCGGGCCGCAGGGATAGAAGTTGTGGAGGGTATACTGGCCGCCGAGGGCCGCTGGCTGAATCGCCGCTTTTTCACCAACATGGAGTTGGGCTTGCCATACGTTATCCTCAAATGGGCGGAGAGCGCGGATGGCTTTATGGCGTCTTCGGACCGCAAACCGCGTTGGATCAGTAACGAATATTCCCGCCAGCGGGTGCACCAATGGCGGTCGGAGGAGGACGCGGTGCTGGTTGGTGCGGGAACCGCCGCAATCGACAATCCTCACCTGAACGTCCGCGACTGGACCGGAAGAAATCCGGCCCGTGCGGTCATTGATCCGTCGCTACGGCTACCGCAAGACCTTCATGTTTTCGACCGGTCACAACAAACGATCTGCTTTAATCGCGTGCGAAACGAGCGGAGCGAGAATCTTGAGCTCGTTCAGATCGGCTCAGACAAGTTTCTGCCCGACCTTCTTGCGGCGCTACTCCAGCGCAACATCGGGTCAGTCATTGTTGAGGGGGGTGCTCACACCCTCGGGGAATTCATAAAGCAGGAGTTGTGGCACGAAGCAAGAATTTTCCGCAGTGATCAGTCCTTGCGTGAAGGTGTTCCATCGCCCAGTTTGGACGGAAAGCCACGCTTGACGGATCGGGCTACCGGTGACGCGCTGCTCATCTACGAGAACGCGCGCCCATCATAGTTTGATGACCAGTTTCATTCCATTTCCCGTCACATAGAACCGGGACCGTTGTAGGAGGGAGGCGTGCCGCTCATTGAAGAGGTCAAAGGCATGCTGGGCTTTTCGCCGGTAAATTTTTCCAAGTGGGAAGGAGACGCCCACGAGTGCAACGCCGGCTGCGGCCAGTCCCCATTCGGGAGAGCCTCCCACGGCGGCAGTGGCTGTAGGCAAGATGATGAGTCCGGCTCCGGCAAACCCCAGGATTCCGGACCACGTGTTGTTGCGTCGCGCACGCTTGAATTCGTTGTAGGCCTGGGGATGATCGAAGAGGATCTGACTTACTTGCTTGGGTGTGACCTGGTAAACGGCCGTGTCTTTTTCGTACTCGAAGTGCGCGCCACCAAATGTGGGATACAACAGGAGTTTTTCCTGGGCATGCCCGTGGGTCGCCATCAGTAAGAATTGCGACACGAGAAAGAAAATGTGGAAACGCATCGCTTATCCCAGGCGTTTGGTCACCTCTTCCCAGTTCACTACCGACCACCAATTGGCAATGTAGTCCGCGCGCTTGTTCTGATACTTCAGGTAGTAGGCGTGCTCCCACACATCAAGGGCAAGTAGGGGTACGCCCTTCAATTCGCTGAGATCCATCAGGGGGTTGTCCTGGTTGGGCGTTGAGCCGATCTTGAGTTTGCCCTGGTCGTTAACCAGCCAGGCCCATCCGGAGCCGAAACGTGTCATGGCCGCAGCGGCAAATTGTTCCTTGAATTTGTCCACTGAGCCAAACGCCTGGGTTAAGGCATCAGCAATTTTTCCTGCTGGTGGCTGCGCACCGGGTTTCATGACCTGCCAGAAGAAATTGTGGTTCCAGGCACCACCTCCGTTGTTTCTCGCTTTCTCAGAAAGCCGGGAGGTATTGGCGAAAAATTCATGTTCGGATTGGAAGGCAATGGATTTGGCGGCAATCTCATCGTTGACGTTCTTGATGTATGCCGCGTGGTGTTTGCTGTAGTGGATCTCCATCGTGAGCGCGTCGATATGAGGCTCGAGAGCGCCATACGCATACGGCAGTGCAACCTGTGTGAAGGAGCCAGCTGGCGATTGGCCATAGCTCTGGTGAGAAGCGAGCAGACCTGATCCGAGCGTGATCGCGGTGGCGGCCTTCACGGAGTTCTGTACAAATTTTCTGCGATTCATGATTGTTCCAGGCATTTGATAAAACGAAATCCTACACGGATCTGTCCGGGCGGGAGGAAAGTTACCCAAAAAATACATAGCTTCGTAGACCATACTTTTTCTTATGGAGGACACACTGCACGATAAGATTCCCTCGCTTGACCTTGCCGACTTCACAGGTGGAGACCCCTTGAAAAAGAAGAAATTCGTCAGCGAACTGGGGGATGCCTATCATACGATTGGATTTGTGGCCATTCGGAATCACTTCATGAATGAAGAGCTTTCGCGCAAGCTTTATGATGTTGTCAAACGTTTCTTTGCTTTGCCGGAAGAAGTAAAGAAAAAGTATGAAATACCCGGTCTTGCCGGACAACGGGGCTACATCGGTAAAGGCAAGGAACATGCCAAGGGGCGTAACACCGGCGACCTGAAGGAGTTCTATCATGTGGGCCAGGAAGTGGTCGATGATGACCCCATCAAACGGGAGTATCCCGACAATGTGTGGCCGGCTGAAATCAGGGAGTTCAGGGAAATCAGCCTGGAGGTTTACCGCCAATTGGAGAAGACAGGGGTGGAGATGCTTCGGGCCATTGCCCTGTACCTTGGGCTGCCCGAAGGTTATTTTGATGCGAAGGTCAGGCACGGCAATAGCATCCTGCGCCCCATTCACTACTATCCGATTGAGAATCCCGATGCCGTACCTGCCGACGCGGTGCGTGCAGCCGAACACGGCGACATCAACCTGATCACCTTGCTGATGGGTGCCAGTGCCGATGGACTGCAGGTGCTGCGTCGCGATGGAAAATGGATCCCCATCACGGCACTGCCCGAGCAGCTCGTGGTCAATGTGGGTGACATGCTGGAGCGGCTCACCAACAAGAAGCTGAAGTCGACTATCCACCGGGTGGTGAACCCGCCAAAGCACCTGATGAATACACCACGGTATTCCATTCCTTTCTTCATGCACCCGCGCAGCGAAATGAGTTTGGCGGCCCTGCCCGGATGTGTGGATGCCGCACACCCCAAACTTTGGGAGGATATCACCGCAGGAGATTTCCTGAATCAACGGCTGAAAGAGATTGGCTTGAAAAAGTAACCGGGAGTTGTTCCGCCAGGTACGATATCTTGTTTTTCTCCGTGACGTGGCCATGCTGTCGGTGACGACCTTCGGCGGACCCCAGGCGCACATAGCGCACTTTATGCGCGTCCTGGTGCAAAACCGGAAGTACCTCTCGGAAGACGATCTGTTGGAAATCAACGCCCTTTGCCAGGTGTTGCCCGGCCCCACTTCGACACAAACACTGTCGGCAATTGGGTACCGTCTGGGTGGACCCAACCTCGCTTACCTAACACTGCTCATCTGGATTCTGCCGGCCGTGGCGCTGATGACGTTGGCCGCGTTTCTGATCACTGCCTTGCAGGATAATATGTCGTTTAATTTCACCCGTTTTGTTCCCGCGATGGCGGTTGGGTTTGTCAGTTACGCGGCCTATTCCATGAGCGTGAAATCCGTAACGACACGGACCGGCGTCGTGCTGATGGTTGTTGCTGCCGTGACCTCCTACTTCATCCGGTCACCGTTCTTTTATCCGGCAGCGTTGGTGGTTGCTGGCTTGGTGACGGCATTCAAATACAAGGCACAGCCCAAGGAACAAAAGATTCCTATGGAGATCAACTGGGCAAACTTCATTCTGTGGGGCGGTGTCCTGGTAGCGGCAGCTACCCTGGGCCACTTTACAGATTACCTGCCTGTCCGGCTGTTCGAGAATTTCTACCGCAACGGCAGCCTCATCTTTGGTGGCGGCCAGGTGTTGACTCCGTTGTTGTATACCGAGTTTGTGGAGCTCAAGGCGTACCTGGATGCGAAGCAGTTTTTGTCCGGCTATGCCATTGCCCAATCGTTACCCGGCCCCGTGTTTTCATTCAGTGCCTACATTGGCGCACTGTCGATGCAGAAGGCGGGTGCCGACACGCTGTCCCAGTTGCTGGGGGCCTTTACCTCCGCAGCCGGAATTTTTCTTCCGGGCACGTTCCTTATCTTCTTCTTGATTCGCTTTTGGAATAGCCTGAAGAAGTACCGGGCCGTACGGGCTTCGCTGGAAGGCGTCACCGCGGCCAGCGCGGGATTGGTAGCCGCCGCCGCCGTCTTCTTGTTTCAACCCCTGGACAATACGTTTCTCAATTATGCCTTCACTGTGGGAACCTTTGCGCTCCTGACATTCACGCGCGTTCCCTCTGCGGTGGTAATCCTCATTGGTCTGCTGCTGGGATTGATCCTGTAGCCTCAGCTAAGTTTGAAGCGTATGGGAATTGTCATTCGCTGACGTACCGGAATGCCCCGCTGTTTGCCAGGTTTCCAGGAAGGCGATTGGGAAAGGGCTTGTTTTGCCAACTCGTCACAGCCCCCGCCGATTCCCTTCACCAACTGAATACCCGAGAGTTTACCGT
>JAYRXB010000290.1:0-7779 GCA_041917735.1 Cyclobacteriaceae bacterium | reverse complement strand
CAGTTGGACAAGCTGGTAATCCAGGTCAGCGAGACCAGCTCCCTGCAGCCCGTCGCCGATATCCTCCAGCGGATGCTCAAGCGGCGGCACTACGATGTCGTGGATTTTGAAATCGAGATACCGGAGTTGTTGTTGAAGCAGCAGCAGCGGACCAATGACATCTTCAACTACATCCTGGGTGCCATCGCCGGCATTTCGCTGCTGGTGGGAGGCATTGGCATCATGAACATCATGCTCGCTTCCGTACTGGAGCGCATCAAGGAGATCGGGCTTCGGTTGGCACTGGGCGCCGAGAAGAAAGACATCGTCCAGCAGTTTCTCTTCGAAGCGATGATGATCAGTGTGACGGGTGGTGTCATCGGTGTGGCACTCGGAGCTTCGATGGCCTTTACCATCTCCAACATTGCCGACATCCCTACCATCATCAGCCTGGGTTCGATCGGTTTGTCGTTCGGGGTCGCCGCCTCGGTTGGTCTCATTTTTGGCATTGCCCCGGCGCGGAAGGCGGCCATGCAGGATCCCATTGCCTCCTTACGCTATGAATAGACTACTCCTGTGCCTGGCGGGGCTTGCCTTGCCTTTCGTTTCCGTGGGTCAGAACACCTTCACCATGGCGGATGTCATCCAACGCGCACAAACCCAGTCGCCGATGTACCGGCAGATCGAGACACGGAAAGAAACGCGGTATTGGCAGTACCGGACCTACCGGACCAACTACAACCCCCAGGTGCGGCTCATCAGCAACAACGCCGGGCCGCTCTACACCAACAGCATCTCCCCCATCCGGCAGCCCGACGGGTCTATTCAATACATTCCCATCAACCAGTTTAACCCCGGCCTCAACCTTTCGCTGCAGCAACCGATTCAGTGGACGGGCGGGATGCTGTCGTTCAATTCCATCTACAACTACTTCAACAACATCTCCGGCAACACCACCCAGTGGAATGGCACGCCGATGAACATCATGCTGAATCAGCCGTTGCTGGCTTACAACCCGCTGAAGTGGGATAAGAAGATCGAGCCCATCAAGTATGAGGAGTCGAAGCGCGACTATGCCGAGGGCATGGAAGCCATCTCGCGCGAGGCCGTGAACTACTTCTTCAATGTGTTGCAGGCACAGGTAAACCTGCAGATTTCCCAATTCAACCTTGCCAACAACGATACCATCTACCAGATTGAGAAAGGACGCTATAACATTGGCACCACCTCCGAAGACAAACTCTTGCAGGTAGAGCTGCAGCTGTTGCGCTCACGCCAGGATGTGGCCCAGGCCCGCCTGGACCTGCAGACCGCCAGTCTCCAGCTCCGCACGTTCATGGGCTTGCGCAACGCTGACGCCTTCACGCTGGAGTTGCCGAAAGAGATCCCGGAGTTCCAGGTAAGCGAAGAAGAAGCGCTGGCTCACGCAAAGGAGACCCGTTCGGCCTACATCGCGTTTGAGCGAAGGAAGCTGGAAGCCGATCAGGCAGTAGCACAGGCCCGCGGTGAACTCTACCAGGTTTCGGTCACCGCTTCGTTTGGCCTGAACAACGTGGGCAATTCCTTCCAGGAGTTGCACAATGATCCCTCCCGCCAGCAATTCGCCAACCTTACGTTTAATATCCCCCTGGTGGACTGGGGCCGACGAAAGGCTATAACCCGGACAGCCGATGCCAACAAGCGGCTGATGGACTACATCATCAGCCAGGACGAAGTGACGTTTGAACAGGAGATACTCACGCAGGTGCGCCAGTTCGAGATGCTCAAGCTGCAGATTGAGATTACCAGGAAGTCGGACGAAGTAGCCCAAAACCGGTATACCGTGGCGCAGAACCGCTACCTGATTGGCAAGATCGACATCACCAACCTCAACATTGCGCTGACAGAGAAAGACACTGCCAAGCGCAGCTACCTCCTAGCGCTGAAGTCATTCTGGACTGCCTACTACGACCTTCGGAGGTTGACGCTGTATGACTTCGCAGAGGGGAAGTACCTGTATAACCCTTTTACTTCGGACTGAACCGGGTAACGGGGCATGAGGAAACGGATCGCTACCGGAAGCTGCTGCCCGTTAGCCAGGTTGGTGGAACCCACACGCAGCGGATCCACCTCATTCTCCTTCTCATTCTTCACGCAACACTTGCACCCAGCCCCGGAACTGGTTCTGAAAGCATGAATGCTCAACCACATAGTAGTAGACGCCTGCCGACAATTCAGCTGCATCCCAGTCATTTCTATAGTCAGATGATTGGTATACCACTTTACCCCACCGGTTGAGTATCTGCAAACCCATACCGTCAAGTCCACCTTGTATACTAAACCTGTCATTCTTGCCGTCGTTGTTGGGAGTGATTACGTTCGGAATAACGATACGTTCTGTGCTCACCGGACTCATATCAATCGACTGACTCGATACGGGTCCACACCCATTGGAAACGGTTACGTGATAGGTGCCGGGGCCAGGCACCAAAAGCGTTGTTCCATCAACCTCTAATCTGTTTCCGTCCCTAAACCACGCCAGGCTTTCGGCATCCTCTGTTGACAGCGAAAGGTCACAAGCTGAGTCTTTGTACAACGAGGGTATGGGTAGAGGATCCTCGATTTCGAGTGATTTCGAAGTGGGCGCTGAACTGCCGCATTCGTTTCTTGAGTAGATGGTGATCTCCGCCTTACCGGCGTTCATCAATCTTGCCTGAATCTTGGGCAGCGAGGTAACTACAATTCCCGACGGCTCAAAATTTGGAGGGACGGCCCAAACGTAACTGGTTGCATCGGGTATGGCTTCAACCTCAAACAACGCCATCTGCCCATGGTTGCAGAATTCGCTCGCTCGGTTGACAAATGTGGCGGTTGGCAGCGGGGGAATCAATTGGATGTAGAAGGGTGGCGACTCGACACCTTGACGACAGCTATTCTCTCCCTTTACAGAGACTGTTCCATTCCTAAACTGGTCAGAAATGACGACATCAATATAGGCGGCAAGCGTTCGTAACGACCCGAGGACGGGTACTACACCGGCGGGAAGATTCCACTGGTATGCAGTAGCATGTGTAGAAACACCGGTGTAGAGCCGAGTGGCCCCTGGCTGGCAAAAAACAGACTGGCCCGACAGTTGTGTTGGCCCAGGGTTACCCAAAACATTCGTAAGGAATGACTCAGCGTTCCAATAGGTATAACACCCCTTTCGAATCGTGACGTTGATCTCCGCATGCTGTGCAGACAAGGGCAGCGTTACTTCGATCTGGTTGGAATGCGGTGGTTCGTCGAACACTGCTCCTGCCGGTAACTGCCACTCGTACTTGACCGGCTCTGGCACCGGAGAAACAGAAAGGACGAAAGGAACTCCCTCGCATTGATCGGCAGGTCCCGAAATCTCCAGTGAATAATTTGGTGGGATGCTGCTGTACTTGGTGATGAACATGGCCGCACTCTCCTCGCCTTGCGACCGAAGTGTATCACAGCCAAAGGCAATCAGTGAATTGTAATTTCCAATCGTATAAACGCTCCCGTCACTGTCCACACTGGAATTATAGGCAAACTTTGAGGTTAATCCGCTGGGCAATCCCTCGCTGACGATCGCTCCACCAAACGTCTCGTCCGACTTGTACATCATCACGAAGGCCTGTTCATTGACCCGTTTCTGTTTATGATTCCCAAATGTAAAGGTCTGTGAAGTCCCTGATATATAGAGGTCTCCAGGTGAAGTCCTGACAATGCTAATGGGCATTCCCGTCATGGTTCTGCTCCACACGACATCCCCATTGGGTGTGAGCTTGGCCAAGAACCCATTCGGGCTACCCGTCTCATTGACTGGGATTCCCGATCCAAGAGTAGCATAACCGGATGCGAAGCCCGTCCAATAGATATTTCCCGACTCATCCGTGACCACATCCATTCCAGCACCAAAGATTTCCGCGGCTTGTTTAGCCCAGATGAACTCTCCATTTGCCGAGAACTTTGCGATAAACATCCTTGCCACAGTTCCCTGCGGCCCGGGTGTTCCAAAAATCACCGGTCCGATTTTCAGACTCACCTGATAGGTACCTGTAAAGATGAAGTTTCCCCCGTCGTCGATGGCCAGACCGCCAATAAGGGGTGTATCAAAATTATCGTCACGGGTTAATTGGAATTGATTCATCACCGCCCCCGTTGTGGAGTAACGGCTGATGTACAAGCCATCCGCAGGCTGAGTAGCCGTTAACGGTGGATTGCCATTGGTGAGCAGCACAATGGAGTTATCCTTGTCGATTTCCATGTGTGACTGCTTACTGTACATACCTAACCTCTCCCCCCAAGTCGGAAGATAGGTTCTTGACAATGGGGTCACCCACAAAATGTTTCCGTCTGGATCGGCCTTACAAAGAAAAAATCCCGGCATGGGCTGCCCGATGGCTGTCCCATCCGGGTCATAGAAGTAACCGCTGAACACAATATTACCTTCCCGATCCACACGAATGTCTCCGGCAGTACTGTAGTAAAGACCATTTCCAAACTCCTTCGACCAAAGCTGATTGCCATCTTTGTCGTACTTCCTAACAAATATCTGCTGCATCCATACCGTTTGCGAGGGATCAATATCCCAAGGATACTCTTTAAAGTAAGTGCCAATCACGTAAAGGTTCCTATTCGCATCGAGGTCGCTTTGGTTAACTGCTGGTTGCGCACGTTCTCCGAAAACCGGCGATTTGGCCCACAACAAGTATTCATCGATTTCCTGGGCGCCGGCTCCAAAAGAAAGGCCTGACAGTACAATGAGGACGAAGGAAATATAACTTCTGCACATCCTTTTTGGAGGATTGGGGTCCGTTACAAAAGTAAACCGCCTGACGCTTGGTGAGCAATCTCTGTTCAGGAAATCTGCTTGAAGTCTGGCTAAAGTCCCACAATTCTCAACTATACGTGCGGCAAATGGAGCACTAAGGGAGGGTGTCGCATGCTTTGAGGTAGGTCTGTCGTTCTTCCCGGTCGGCAGCCATTCATCGTTTACCGCTCCTCGTCCATCAATCGTATTGGCCCAAAATGTCACTATATTGGCTGTACAACACCCGGAGGCTTTCGTTAATTCCCTCGTTGTATGGCACGCACTACCCTTGCTTTCCTGATTCTTCCCGAAGTACATATCCTCGACCTTGCCGGTCCGGTGCAAGTCTTTCAGGAGGCCATGGACCACGGCGTAGATCTCTCCCTGGTCTTCTGTGCGGCCCAGGCCTCGCCTCGCTCCACGTGTGGCATCACCCTGGGGTCGATGAAGCCCTACCGCAAGGTCTCGCTCCAACGCGGCGATTTTCTGCTCGTGCCGGGTGCAAGCATGGATTACCTGATTGGCCGAACACGAAAAGATGATGCCGATCTACTCGAGTGGGTCGCCGAAGCCCATACACGCGGAGTAATCATCGCCTCCGTATGCACCGGTGCCTTTTTCCTGGGGCAGGCCGGCTTGCTCAACGGGCGGCGGTGCACGACCCACTGGAAACGGGCCGATCAACTACAAAAGCGGTACCCGCGCGCCCGCGTAGAGCAAGACATTCTGTTTACCGAAGACGATGGAATCATCACCAGTGCCGGTGTGACGGCAGGGATTGACATGGCCTTGCACATCGTTGGCCGCCTTCAGGATGAAATGGTCGCCTACAAAGTTGCACGCGAACTGGTTGTTTATCTTCGACGGAATGGAAACGAGCCGCAACAAAGCATCTTCATGCAGTACCGAAACCATATCCACTCCGGGATCCATCGTGTTCAGGACTACCTTCATGAAAACCTGCACCAAGGGGCTAACCTGCCCGCGCTATCCGAAGTCGCCTGCATGAGCACCCGCAACCTTACGCGCACGTTCAAACGCGAAGCCGGTATCACCATCAATCGCTACATCAACCTGGTGCGGCAGGTACGCCTCCGGGAGCTGACCAAGAATCCAAACTTCACACGCAAACAACTGGCGCGCTATTGCGGATTAAGAAGCGAGCGGCAGGTGATCCGGCTTCTGAACACCTTGCCCGCAGGCGCCTGAACTTCTATTCGATCAACGAATGACTTCTGTTCCGAAATTCCTAATCGTTGCGCTGTTCTGCTTCCGCTGCTTTCCGGGAACAGCCCAACCCCGTGTGGATGCGGCAACCAAGATCGACTCTATCTTCGCCTCCTACACCCGCGAGACGCCCGGGGCCGCGGTGGCGGTCGTGTTCGAGGGTCGTGTGGCCTTTGCCAAAGGGTATGGTATGGCCAACCTTGCCGACAGTGTGCCCATTACCACGCGCACGGTCTTCGATATGGCTTCCGTCTCCAAGCAGTTCACGGCTTTCGCCATTTACTTGTGTGCACAGGAAGGAAAGGTCTCGCTGGAAGATCCCGTGAAGAAGTACATCGCCGAACTTCCCGACTTTGCCAGCTCGGTCAAGATCAAACACCTCCTGGCGCACACCAGCGGTTTGCCCGACCATGGCGCGCTCCTTTCCATCGCCGGATACCAGATCACCGATCGCGTCACCACGGCGCAGGTTTTAAAGATGCTGACGCGTCAGCGGGGGTTGCTGTCCCCGCCAGGCACGGTATTCTTCTATTGCAATACCAACTACACGTTACTGGCCGAGGTGATCCAACGCGCCACCGGCGTCAGCTTTCAGCAGTATACCACCGACAAGATTTTCAGGCCATTGGGCATGAACAGCACCCGGTTTGGTGAAGCGCAGCAAGGCGTGATTAAACATATGGCCGTATCCTATGAGAAGCTCAACGGCCGCTACGCCCCCGTGCCTTCTATCAACGGCATGGCAGGACCCTCCGGCTTGCTTACAACGGCCGAGGACCTGACGAAGTGGGTCATGAATTTTGAGAATCCCCGGATAGGCGGACGGAAACTCATGGAATCCTTCAATGAAGTATCGTACCTCGACAATGGCAAGAAGGTATACGTGCGGTTCGATGACGGTGATTCCATTTTCTATGCCAAGGGCCAATTCATCAGTCACTACAAGGGCGTTCGTCGATTTGGACACGGAGGCCACACTGCTTCCTTTCGGACGTTCCTGGGTCGCTTCCCCGACTATCGCCTTGGCATCATCATGGTGAGCAACGATGAGCACAATGAAGACCTTGGTGGTCGGTATGAGATCGCCGACTTCTATATTCCTCAGCACCTGCAAAAGCCGGTTTCTATTTCATCCGCACCGACTCCTTCGCCTGCCCGCTCGGCCGGAAACCCAACGGTATGGAAGCCTGATTTGGAAGTATTCACAGGAACCTTCGCAAATCAAGAACTGGATGCACGGTATTATCTGGTGGCTGACCGCGATAAGCTCATCCTTCGCCATATCCGGCTTCATGACATTGTGTTGCAGCGAACAGGCCCCCACACATTTACTGGCTCAGGTCCCGATACCTTCCTTTTTGATATTCAATTCACATCCGATGCCTCCGGACAGGTAACCGGGTTTTCGATGTCCAACTGGGGCGCGAAGAACCTCCGGTTCGACCGGCAAGGGTAAGACCTTTCAGCTTGTCCTTCCCTGTCATGTTCTTGTCCTGAAGGCGGGCCATATATGCCCCTACTTTGCCGCTGCCTACATCCCTTACTCCACTTCTATGAAAAAAAGATCCGTTGGCATCTTCTTGTTTGACGATGCTGAAGTCCTGGACTTCGCAGGGCCATTCGAAGTCTTCTCCGTAACTGCTCAAATCCACCCTGATGAACCGTTCCAGGTCTTCACCATCTCCAAAGACGGAGAACCCGTGCGTGCCGTCAACGGGTTGCGTATTATTCCCGATCATTCCTTTGCTTCCGCACCGCCGGTGGATGTCCTG
>JAYRXB010000289.1:0-2660 GCA_041917735.1 Cyclobacteriaceae bacterium | reverse complement strand
TTTGTCCGGCGTACTCCCGGTATTGGGCACTGTGGGTCTAATCCTCATTGTGCTGGAAGGCGCTCTTGAATTGGAACTGGACCCGTCCAAACGGCCGATGGTCCGGAGGGCTTTTAGTGGTGCACTCGGTGCGTTGTTGGTACTGGGCCTTGTGATCGGTGCAGGTTTTCACTGGATTGCAGGCTATCCACTCAAAGAGAGCATAGCCAATGCCTTGCCGCTTTGCGTCATTAGCAGTGCCATAGCCATACCAACGGCCCGCCACCTGGGAGACACGGAAAGGGAATTTGTCGTGTATGAAAGCAGCCTTTCTGACATTCTCGGCGTCGTCTTATTCAATTTTGTTGCGCTGAACGAGGTCATTGACAGCTTCGCCTTCCTGAATTTCGGCCTCCAATTGCTGATCATGGTTATTCTTTCACTGATTATTTCCGTAGGCCTTACTTTCCTGCTGCGCAAAATCCAGCACCGGGTAAAGTTCATCCCCATGATCCTGCTCGTCGTGTTGTTGTATACGGTGTCAAAAGTTTATCACCTCCCCAGCCTTCTATTCATCCTGATCTTCGGACTCGTACTGGGGAACCTTGATCAGTGGTACCGGTTCCCCATTCTTCGACGCTTTCCGATCGGAGAAGCGGATACGCATGTCAACCGTTTTCATGAACTGATTGAAGAAGTAACCTTTCTCGTTCGGTCGCTGTTCTTCCTCCTGTTTGGTTTCACCCTGCAGACATCGGAAGTCTTGGATATCAATTCATTGAAATGGTCGGCGGCGATTGTCGCATGCATCTACCTGGTTAGGGCTCTTCAGTTGCGGGCCTCAGGGCTTCCCCTCTCCCCCTTGTTGTTCATCGCACCGCGAGGCTTAATCACGATCCTGCTATTTGTGTCCATACCAACCGCCATGGTTCTGCCGGTTGTCTCCCGGTCGTTGTTGGTTCTGGTTATGGTGTTGACGTCGCTGGTGATGATGGTGGGGATGATGGGGCAGCGGGCAGGGGTGGGTTCGCCTCAGCCCAGTTCACCTCAGCCCAATTCACCTCACCCCTAGCCCCTCTCCGAAACGGAGAGGGGGACTTTTCCTACGGAAAAGCAGATCAAACTTGTCAGGGAAACCGGATCGGACAGGATTTCCGCTGTTAGGATGGCACACGCATCTTGCACATCTGAGGATGTAAAAGATGAAGTATCCATTTCACCATAGAGCCAAGGGTGTTCTTTTTGAATATGCCCGGCATAACAGACACCTTAATACGGCAGCAGAGGGCGTCCTATGGCAGCATTTGCGAGGACGGAAACAATTGGGATTCAAATTCAGAAGGCAACATCCTATCGACCGGTATGTCGTTGACTTCTATTGCCATGAATGTGGATTGATCCTGGAAGCTGATGGATTTGTGCATCAGGAAAATGACAATCCCGAATACGACACAGAGCGAACAGCCTATCTCAATCACCTTGGACTGACTGTCCTCCGCTTCACGAATGACGATATCCTTTTCCGAACGGAGAATGTGCTCTTAATGATAAGAGATTGCCTTACGCAACATATCACTCATCACATATCTTCTCCCCCTCTCCGTCCCGGAGAGGGGGCCGGGGGGTGAGGTCTCACTTCAACTCCCCCAACCACGCTCTCGCCACCACCCTTGCCGCCTCCACACTTTCCCTCCCACAACGATAGAGCAACTTCCAATCGGAAGATTTTGATTCATACTCGGCATTTACAAATACCATTTTTCCATTGGCCGATCGGCTTAGCTTGGCGCTGAAATCAACGGTGGACGACAACTCCAGAAAATCGGTCAGCCGCTTCCGAATCAGAGCAGTCGGAGACTCTGGCCATTCCGCCTTCCAGGCTTCGACAGCTTGCTGATAGGTTTGGTTTTCCTGATCCCAACCTTGCTTCAGCATCTCATTCACTTCGGGGCCAAACATCGGGTTGTTCGGATTGTCCACTTCCTTCAGCATGTCCTCCATACTCTTGATGCCCTCTTCCATGCCTTTGCGTACTTCCCCGGTAAGCGTCTTGAGTGTCTCTTTCGATTCTTTAATACTCTTCGTCAAGGCTTCGCGCTGCTCCTTCTTCAATCCCTCCACGCCTACAAACGGCTTCGGCGCAGCCGGCTTCTGCTCCTCCCGATAGGCAGCATACCGCTTCTTGAAATCTTCTGAACGGGTGTAGGTGCGGGCAAATGATCCGATCTCCTGGACCATCGACACCCTGGCAGAAACGGAAATATTGTGCCAGGCCGGCGACATCGGCCCACCGTAGGCGCCGTAGGAAAAGCTCTGCCAGATCGCCGCCTCTGCATCGTCCTTAGCCAGCTTCAGGGTTTCCAGGAACGTAGCGGTGAATGCTATAGAGACAAAGCCTACACCCAGCCATACGATGCGCCACCGTTTCATAAACTGTTGATTTAGTCTTTATAATAGAACTGCGACCCCCGAAGAATCTGGAAGCTCAAGGAGATGTAGTAGACATTCGCATCAAAATTCGCATACGGCTGCGCTCCGGTGGCATCCGTATAACTCTTGTTGAACCAGTTGGTGAGGTAGTACTTGAACTTCAGCTGTGTCCCTTCCACGAGGCCAACGCCTACAAACAAGGTATGGTAGAAAGTAGGAACACGCCGGCTGAACCATTCATCAAACTTGTC
>JAYRXB010000288.1:0-1656 GCA_041917735.1 Cyclobacteriaceae bacterium | reverse complement strand
GTCTTTACGGCCTGGTTTCATACAACATCACCCGTAGGCTCAAGGAATTCAGCGTGCGCAAAGTTTTTGGGGCCCGAACTCTGCACTTGTTCCACCTGATGAATCGCGACTACGCCTGGATGCTCGTCGTAGCCTTCCTGATAGGCGCTCCAGCCGGGTTCTACCTGATGAACATGCTGATCCAGGCCATCTACTACGGCACCCGGGGCCCGGAAGCGACGCCGTTTATCATTGCTGTGGTCATGATGGTCCTGACCGTTGCACTTACGGTAGGGGCGCAAATGAACCGGGTTATCCGCGAAAACCCCGCCCAGACCCTGCGAAGCGAATAGTCTTTCTTAGATTTGGTCATGGTCACGTTCACCACCACGATCAAAAAATTTGACAAGCAAGGCGAAAAGACCGGCTGGACGTACATTGAAATCGGTTCGCGGATTGCCAACCAGCTTAACCCGGGGCGGAAAACCGGCTACCGGGTGAAGGGCAAGCTTGATCAGCATCCGATTCAGCGTGTGGCCTTGCTGCCGATGGGAAACGGCGCATTCATTATTCCCCTCAACGCCACCATGCGGAAGGCCATCGGCAAAGGCAAGGGCGACAAGCTTACCGTCTGCCTGGAGGTAGACGCCCGCACGATTCCCGCATCGTCGGATTTCATGAATTGCCTGCGCGACGACCCGAGGGCTACGGCACATTTCAAGAAATTGTCCGGCTCACACCAGCGCTACTTCAGCAAGTGGATTGAAGAAGCCAAAACCATCGAAACGAAAACGAAACGCATCACCATGGCGGTCGTGGCACTGGCCAGCGGCATGGGTTTTCCGGAGATGATCCGGGCGAATAAAAAGTCTCGCGATTGAGCTTAGTGGAACTCAACATGGACCATCGACTATCGACCATGGACCATGGACCACCTCTACTCCTCGCGTAGTTTATCCAGCAAGCTATTGAGCTGTCGCGCCTCCGTCATGGACAATCGTTGCAGCGTGGACGTCCACTGCCCCGACTCCTTATCAATTTTCTCCAGCACTTTCTGGCCCTTTGGTGTGATGTGGATATCCACCTGCCTGCGGTTATTCTCGCATACGGTTCGGCTAACCATTCCCTTTTGGCGGAGCTTCTCCACCAGTCGCGTGGCATTGCTGTTCTTGTCGATCATCCGGCAGGAGATATCGGCCAGGCGCAAGGCGTTCGGATGGCTACCCCTCAAGATCCGAAGTACATTGAATTGCTCCGGGGTGACCTGAAAGGGCTTTAGAAAAAGTGCATTGAGGTTATAGAGCCAACTGCTGGTAAACAGGATGTTCACAGCTGCTTTGTGGTACTCCGAATCGAATTTCTTCTGCCGAATGGCATCTTCCAGGCCCATCCCACAAAGGTAGCCCGGATACTTGTCTATACAACTATTACCTGGGCTTTTCGATGCAGCCCTCATAGAATGGCTGAAGCGGCTGGATGTCGGCACGAAAGACGCCGCCGGAAACAGCCGGGTCGCCTTCAATACGGGAACGCAGTGCGGCCAATGTCGGCGCAGTGATGACGATGATGCCTTTATCTGCATAACGGGCTCCAAACCGGATAAGTCCCTCCTTCCGCCAGGTGCCGAGGTTTGTCGAATGCTCTTTGAAATGTTTCTGAGAGCCTGGCGGCAAGGCG
>JAYRXB010000287.1:0-2744 GCA_041917735.1 Cyclobacteriaceae bacterium | reverse complement strand
TCCGTATCCAGGAGGTCACCACCCGGAAAGACCTTGGGGCTTTTGTAGATTTCCCGTACCGGCTCTACCGGGGGAATCCCTATTTCGTACCACCCCTGCGGTTCGATGAGGAAGCCACGTTGCGCAAAGACAAGAACCCCGCTTATGACTACTGCGAAGCACGACTTTGGTTGGCCTATCGCGACAATCAGGTGGTAGGTCGTGTGGCAGCCATCCACAACCGCGCGTACATCGAAAAGTGGAAGAATAAATACCTCCGGTTCGGGTGGCTGGACTTCACCGATGATGAGGAAGTACTAAAGTCGCTGATGCATGAGGTGGAACAATGGGCCAGGGAGCTGGGCATGGTCGCGGTTCACGGCCCGCTGGGATTTACAGACCTGGACCATGAAGGTATGTTGGTAGAGGGCTTCGATCAATTGGGAACGCTCGCCACACTTTATAATTATCCCTATTACCCTAGGCACATGGAGGCACTGGGCTATCAGAAAGATGTCGACTGGTTAGAATTCCTGGCCAAGGTACCTCCGGTAATCCCGGAAAACCTGGATCGCATCTCAGCCATTGTCCTGCGGCGCCAACAACTGACTATAGTAAAAGCCAGCAAACCCAAGGATATTCTGCCCTACGCGCCTGCTATCTTCGAATTGATCAATGTCGCTTACGGCAACCTGTATGGCGTGGTGCCGCTCACCGACAAGCAAATCGATTACTACGTCAAGCAGTATTTTTCCTTCATCCGGGTCGACTTCGTCAGCATTGTGCTGGACAAAAACGGAAAGCTGGCGGCGTTCGGCATTACCATGCCTTCGCTTTCAAAAGCACTTCAAAAGGCCGGGGGCAGCCTGTTCCCCTTTGGTTTCATTCACCTCCTGCGTGCCATGCGGAAAAACACCGTTGGCGACCTCTACCTGGTGGCGGTACGGCCCGATCTGCAGGGCAAGGGAGTAAACGCATTGCTCATGCGTGAGATCAACCGCGCCTATATCCGGTATGGTATTACCAGCGCCGAGTCAAATCCCCAACTGGAACACAATGACAGAATCCAGGCGATGTGGGAGTACTACGAAGCGAAGCAGCATAAGCGCCGCCGATGCTACATCAAATCCGTGTAGAGAATGGCCAAAAGAATACTCATCACGGGTGCCAGCGGATTTATCGGCAGCTTTTTGGTCGACGAGGCCCTGTCGCGCGGATACGAAGTAGTGGCGGGCATTCGGGCACGCAGCTCACGGCAGTTCCTCCACGATTCTCGGGTACGTATTCTTGAACTGGACTACACGTCGGCGCACACGCTCTCCCGACAACTTGCAGAACAATCGCCGGACTTCGTGATTCATAACGCCGGCACCACGGGCACCAAAGGAACGGGCGATTTCCATGAGGCCAACGTAAACAATACCCGCCGGTTGATGGATGCCTTGAGCGCATTCGGCAGTCCCCCCGAACGGCTTATCTATATGAGTAGCCTGGCGGTGCAGGGGCCGGGGGATCCGGAAACCATGACTCCTTTGCGCGTGGGTGATCCAGAGGTGCCCGTATCAACCTACGCCCAGAGCAAACTTGCCGCCGAGCAACTGCTCAAAAGGGCACCATTTCCAGTGGTGATCCTGAGACCCACCGCTGTCTACGGTCCTCGTGATCGCGATTTTCAAAAGCTGTTTCAATGGGTTCAACGAGGAATCCTGCCTTCCATCGGCACCCATCGCCAACAGCTTTCCATGATCTACGTCAAGGACCTGGCGGCAGCCACGCTCGACCTCCTGAACCTTCCACATGCTCGTCCATGCTACATCGCCTCCGATACGCTCGCGTACGATAAAGACGATATCGGCAAAATCATCGCGCAGCTCATGAATAAACGCGTCACGCCGATTCGTGTACCGCTAAGTGTATTGCAGCCGGCGATTGCCCTGGGCGAGGGTTTGCACCAGCTCTTCGGAAAACACCCGTTCTTGAGCACGGAGAAGTTGCGCGAAGTCGCCGCGGCCAACTGGCTCTGCGACAGCCGTGACCTCTGGCATGACCTGAACCGACAGCCTGTGTACAACCTGGAGGCAGGCCTGAAAGAAACGTGGGAGTGGTATATCGAACAGGGCTGGCTGTAGGTGTTACCGTCGCCGATTTTGATTTCTCCAAGTGTTGTAGATTCGTAATCCAAACCACGGATCCTTGAAAAAAGCACCCCCCGCTCGTGACGTCGTCAGCTACATTGCCGCGTTCCCCCCAACCACCCGAGCCTTGCTGCGGCAGCTGCGCACGTTGATTCAAAAGGCCGCTCCCGACGCCGAAGAGAAGATCAGCTACGGAATGCCCGGATACAAATACCATGGCATGCTCGTCTACTTTGCCGGATACGAGAAGCACATCGGCTTCTACCCGGGAGCACAGGCCATCGAACACTTCCAAGTCCGGCTGACGCGGTACAAGACATCAAAAGGCACCATCCAGTTTCCGCTGGATGCCACCCTCCCCATCAAGCTGATCCAGGATATCGTAAAGTGGAGGATACGGGAGAATGAAACTAAACAATCCGGAGTCAGGGCTCGTCGCTCATAGTCTGCCGCTGGTGCTCAGCATAGTGGAGTATTCTCGGATTACTCCAATTTACTATCTTACGAGCAATGACTTCTACCATCCTGATTACCCTGTGTACGCTCCTGTTGCTCGCATACTTCTTTGACATCACCTCACGCCGTACCCGCATTCCTTCGGTCATCTTTCTGCTGTTGTTGGGATGGGGA
>JAYRXB010000286.1:0-7368 GCA_041917735.1 Cyclobacteriaceae bacterium | reverse complement strand
GAATTTCCTGTCTAAACTATTGGACCGCCCGGAAAACGAACGACCCTTTTTGCTCATCCCGGTGGGCTACTGCGCCGAAGAAACGTATGTGCCTAAACTCCAACGAAAAAACCTCGAGCAGGTAGCCCGTTATTACTAATTATTGCAACGCTACCTAATCAGAAGTTCAGGTCGCTGTACTGACCGTTGATGCAACTCCGGCATGTCAGGCGGCCGCTGAGCGCACCGGGCTTCAGTGTTGATTTGCCCAACAACATGCGTACACATTCCTGGATCCCCTCCGTGATGGAAGGATGCGGGTGCACGCACTCGGCAAGTTCTTCAATGCCGCGATTCATGGAAATCAGTACCGCCACCGCCTGGATGGCGCTCGAGGCGTGGTTGCCAACCACCTTCATACCCAGGATCTTCATGTCCTGGTCGTTGGTCACCAGCAGTTTGATAAACC
Source organism: Cyclobacteriaceae bacterium (assembly GCA_041917735.1). Taxonomy (GTDB): domain Bacteria; phylum Bacteroidota; class Bacteroidia; order Cytophagales; family Cyclobacteriaceae; genus ELB16-189. The sequence continues at coordinate 6,920 of JAYRXB010000286.1, read as the reverse complement.
CTTGTGTATTGCGTTTGGCGATGGCACGCGGAATGGTGCTGTACTCCAGGGTGACCACCTTGTAGTCCATGCCACGCTCCTTTGCCTGGATTTCATTCATCCCCACTCCTGCCACTTCCGGGCTGAGGAACATGATGGTGCTGATGTTCTCATAGACGAGTTTGCGTTCCGGCTTTCCAAACATTCGTTCTACGGCATAGCGTCCCTCCAGTTCACCCACGTTGACCAGCGAAATGTCGGCCGTCAGGTCGCCGATGGCGAAAATGTTGGGTACGTTGGTCTGGGTATCGGTATTTTCAATCCCACGCTTGGAAATATGGATGCCGACTTTGTCGTCCCACAGGTCTTCCAGGTTGGGGATACGCCCCACGGAAACCAGCGCTTTCTCCACGTTGAAAATCTGCCGGGTGCTGTCGGTATACTCCAACTCATACTCGACGCGTCCGTTCACCTTTTCCATGCGCACGAGCCGGGAGTTGCGGTGAATCAGCACACCGTTGTTCTCCATGTTGCGCTCGATGATGCGCACCACGTCTTCATCCTCGAACGGCAGGATCCGGTCGCCCTTGTCGATGAGGTGCACTTTGGTCCTTCCGAAACCGCTGAAAATGGTGGCATACTCGCACCCGATAACGCCGGCACCAACAATCACCATGCTCTCCGGAAAGTCGGTCATGTCTTCGATGCCTTCGCTGGTCATCACAATCTTCTCGTCGATCGGCAGCTCGGGCAGGTAGCGCGGGCGGCTGCCGGTGGCTAGCACCACGAATTCGGCATGAACCAGTTCGGTTTGAGCTCCGTTCGTGATCTGTATCGTGTGCGGGTCCAGCAGCCGGGCCTCGCCCTTGCGGAATTCAAATGCATGACCCGGCGAGCTGCCCAGCTTTCCCATTTGCTCTTCCAGCAGCGACTTTCGCTCAGCGACGGCGCGCCGCACTTCGGCCTGGATTTCCCCGTAATTGATGGACGGCACCGGAATGTTGTAACGCTTGAGGCTCTTGCGGAAGGCCGAAGCTTCCCGGGAGAGTTCCCACCATGTCTTTGACGACAACGCTCCGTTGGTGATGCCCGCGCCGCCCACACGGTTGCGCTCCACCACGAGCACTTTCTTCTTGAAGTCAAGTCCGCGCATGGCAGCGGCGTACCCGGAGGGACCCGCGCCGATAACAACCAAATCGTATCGATTCATGGATAAAGCCAGTAAGTCCTAAATATAGTCAGCGACAGGGTAAATGAAAGAGATCGAAGATTATCTTCGTGCTATGCTTGAGCAACTTGACACGTGGGACAGGCAGGCCCTTATCTTCCTTAACCAGTTCCATGCGGATGCGCTGGACCCGGTGATCTTCTACGTGACCCGGACCGACTTCTGGATCCCGCTCTATGCCCTGCTGATCTACCTGATCTTCCGGAACTTTGGAAAGCAGGGCTGGTTCGTGATGGCTGGCATTGCCGTCTCCATCCTCCTCACCGACCAGATTACCTCCGGACTGATGAAACCATTCTTTGAGCGCCTGAGACCCTCGCACAATCCGGAGTTGGAGGGAATGTTACACCTGGTGAACGGATACCGCGGCGGATTGTACGGGTTTGCGTCAAGTCATGCGGCGAATACCACAGGCATCGCCCTCTTTATCTTCCTTTTGTTTCGCAATCGCTACCGCTACATCGGGCTGATGTTCGGATGGGCCGCCATCATGTGCTATACACGCATTTACCTGGGTGTACACTACCCGGGCGACATCCTGGTGGGAATATTGGTCGGGTTGATCGGCGGATACGCGGCGTTTCGCTTTTACGGATGGCTCAACGGCCGCTACGGCAAGCCGTCTCCAACACCCTAGAAATTACTTCTTGCCGAAGAGCTTGTTGAAGACGCCGCTGATACTTCCGATGGTCGTCTTTGTAGGCGGGAGCATGGATGAAATATCCAGCTGGTTGTTGCCCGTCATGCCGCGCAGCATCTGCTGAAGATCGAAGTCGATGTCGCGGGGATCATTGGTCTTCTTGATGACCTGCGACATCACCTGTGGAACGATCTGGTCGGCCACGCTGCGCGCAATGTCCGGCGACAGGTTGAACTTGGAGGTCAGGTTCCGCGTAACCGTGTCCATGATGGCCGACATTACCGGCCCGGGTTGGCGGGTTACGCCGGTCTGAAACAAGGAAATCACCTGGTCCAAATGGCCCTGGGTGACCTCTCCCTTGATCCCGTTGAAGATTTGATTGGTGACTTCCTTGATCGCCGCATTGTTCAGCTGATCGGGAATCGCCTTGTTTTCTACGATGGACTGCCGGGCATTCTGCTCGACAAGTTTCAGTAATTGATCCAACATCTCCGTTTCGTCTGGTGGTTGTACAGGTAAATAACGCGTAAGTCGCCTGTTTGATTTCTATAATCTCAGCCTAATTCTTACATGCATTTTTTCCCTGCCGCAAGCCGGGCGCAATTATAGCACAATCGAGTCACTTTTACGCGACCCAGCAAATTTAGTTGGCCAACAATCGCTGGATATACTTTCCCAGGATATCAAATTCCAGGTTAACCCTGTCGCCCGTCTTGGCCTCCCCCAGGTTGGTATGGGTATAGGTAAACGGGATGATGGCGACGGAAAAAGAATGCCGGGTACTGTTGAAACACGTCAGGCTGATCCCATTGACACACACCGATCCCTTCTCTACGGTGAGGAATCCTGCACCTTCCGGGTGATCAAAGTCGAATTGCCAGCTTCCTTTCAGGTCATGGACTGCCTTAATCACGGCCGTCGTGTCTACATGACCCTGTACGATGTGCCCATCAAACCTTCCGCTGGCCGGCATGCTGCGTTCCAGGTTAACCGCATCCCCGGGCTTCAGTGATCCGAGGTTCGACTTGTCGAGGGTTTCCTGGACGGCCGTGACCCAGTGTCCGCCGGGCTCCATCCGCGTCACTGTCAGGCAAACGCCATTGTGGCTCAGGCTCTGGTCGACGCGCAATTCATGACTGATCGGGCTTTCCACAAAAAAATGGCGGTTGGTGTTCTCGGTCGTCACCGCCTTGATTACACCAACCGCCTCAATTATACCGGTAAACATCCACGAACCTATTTCTTCTGGCCCAGTTTCATCACCGCCTCTTTCTGATCGGGACGGACCGTAGGATAGACGATCCCCAACTGATCCAGGTATGTCTTGTACTTGGCCGGGTTGTAGTACAGCGGCTTCAGTTTCGGCGCATACTCGGTCATGATCTTCTGGTTGAGGTAGATCGCGGGCTGATCCTTTTCGCCGATGAGGGGCGTGTATTTCTGATCTTTTGTTTGCTCGGTACGGTAGTACTCCCAGGCGTTCTTGATGATCTCCGGCTTCAACAGCATGTCGAGCAGCGTCATCACCTCCGCCTTGGCCCCATACACGATGCCTTTGTGGGCAATGGGTGTAGCCATTGAGATGGCGTTTGACCAATGGTGGCCGGGCAAGCCGGGAATGTTTGACGGGTAACGCAGCACCACGGTCGGCAACGACCAGCTGATGTCTGCGATGTCATCGGAGCCGCCACCCATCGACATAAGTTGCCGGCCCATCACGTTGACCGAGCCCACCGGTGCAGGCAGTCCAATCGTATCGATCTTGGTGGCGAGGCCCTCCACCCGGGGAGCTTTCAATTCAAGCTGGGTGGCCTTGGCCAGCATTTGGTCCTCTTCCGACCACTTCGGCAGACCCACCATTTTCATGTTGGCATACATGGCCTCGGCAATCGGCTTGTTGAAGTGACCGGGCCATGCTGAGCCAAGAACTTCGTAGGTAAACTTGGTGTCGGTCATCATGGCTGCCCCCTCGGCGATCTTCACACCGATGTCGTACAACTTCTTGATGTCAGGATAGGTCCGTTCACGAAAGTAGTACCACACGGCGGCTTTGGAGGGCACCACGTTGGGTTGGTCTCCTCCGTCGGAGATGACATAGTGCGAGCGTTGTGTCAGTTCGAGGTGCTCGCGCCGGAAATTCCAGCCGATGTTCATCAGTTCCACCGCATCCAGCGCAGAACGTCCGCGCCACGGAGCTCCCGCAGCATGGGCAGCAGCCCCTTCAAAGGTGAATCGAACGCTGACAAGGCCGTTGCCACCACCATCGCCATAACCCACGCCAAGGTTGTTGGCCACGTGGGTAAAGATGCAGGCGTCAACATCCTTAAAGTATCCGGCCCGGACGTAGTAGGCTTTGGTGCCCACCAGTTCTTCCGCAATACCGGGCCAGAGCATAATGGTACCGGGGATCTTTTCGCGCTCCATGATTTTCTTCAGCGCGATGGCAGAGATGATGTTCAAGGCCTGGCCGGAGTTGTGGCCTTCGCCGTGTCCAGGGGCGCCCTCGACGAGGGGGTCGTGGTAGGCTACGCCCGGTTTCTGCGATGCTTTTGGAATGCAGTCAACATCGGAGCCCAGGGCGATGACCGGCTTGCCGCTGCCCCAGGTCGCGATCCAGGCGGTGGGGATGCCGGCCACGCCTTTCTGCACCTTGAATCCCTGCTTTTCCAGGAGGTTGGTGAGGTATGTAAATGTCTCATATTCCTGGAAGCCCAGCTCGGCAAAGCTGAATAGCATGTCGTTGATTTGCTGGCCGAGTGCGGCGTTCTTTTCTACTTCCTGGGCCGCTTCGGCCTTGAGTTGGTCAAGTTTCTGCACTTCCGGCTGGGCGACCATCGACGAGGATACCAGCATCAGGCAGGCTACGAGTAAATGCTTCATGGGTCAGGTGGTTTTACGGAAATATAGGAATTCTGCGAGCCAGGCCAAGGCTATTTTCCGTGAATGGGGCCCCGCTCCATACTATTTGGTTTATAACGTAAACTTATTTACGTTTGTACCGTTATGACACCTATGGAAACCAACGAAGAACCGCTCAGCGCACGGGAAAGCCTTGCGCTGATCGAATCCATGATCCGGCAAGCCAAAGGGAAGGCGAGCGGCAATAGTTTCTATTTCCTGCTCTGGGGATGGGTGATTGCCTTCTGCAATTTCGGGATGTACTACCTGATGAAATTCTCTCCCTTCCCCGAATATGCGCCGGCGATTTGGATCCTCATCATTCCGGCCTGGATTATCACCATGATTTACGGTGCCCGCAAGGGGCGCAGTCAGGGCGTGGTCTCCCACCTGGACCGTGTAAACATGTGGTTGTGGATCGCCATGGCGGTCACCATCACACCGGCCTGGCTCTTTGGCGGGAAGATCAACTGGATGGTGAACGCGATCATCCTCATGCCGGTGGGTGCGGCCACATTTGTGTCCGGAGTCATCCTCAAGTTTCTCCCGCTGCGTGTTGGCGGACTTGTATTCTGGGCAACCGGGATCCTGTGCTATTTCCTCCCTCCCGTGGATCAGTACCTCGCTGGCGGGATTGCCATCATCCTGGGATACCTCATCCCCGGCTACCTCCTTCGCTCAAGCCGCGAGTAACGTATGCTGAAGGAACTTGATCCCCTGCTTCATTCACAACTCCGCCTGGGAGTCATGTCGCTGCTCATGGGCGCCGACTCGGCGGAGTTTACATTCCTGAAAGAGAAAACGAACGCCACCGCCGGCAACCTGAGCGTCCAGCTCGATAAACTCTCGGAAGCCGGCTACATCACGATCGAAAAATCGTTCCGGGGAAAGAAACCCCTTACCCGGTGCCGCATTACCCGAAAAGGAATCAAAGCGTTTGAGGATTACGTGGCGGCCCTTAAGGGGTACATTAAATAGTAATTTTTTTTATTCATATAGTTTATAACATAAACCAGTTTATCCATGAACAAACTCATCACCTTCTCCGCCCTGTTCCTGGTTGCGTTCCTTGCCGGCGCACAGGACGCAACCGACGAACGCATGTACCACGCGTACTTGTCGCGGCAAAAAGCAACCGACGCCTGGAAGCAGGCCGTCGCGGACCGAAAGGCTGCGCTGCAAGCCAACCCCGCCAACAACCAGGCGGCATTACAACTTGCCCTGGCCCAATTTGGTCTGCTGAGCGCCACGATGCGCTTTCAGGACGAAGACCTGTTCGACGAATACTACGATGCCACGGTCGATAACCTGAAGTCGCTGATTGACTCCAACAAGTCATGGGGAGAACCCAACGCGCTCCTTTCCGCCGTGTACGGCCTCAAGATGGGCTATAGCCCCATGCAAGGCATGTTCCTCGGGTCGAAAAGCAATTCGCTCACCGAACGGGCAAAAAAACTGAGCCCACAGTCGCCGCTGGTATGGAAAGTCTATGCCAACGCGAAGTTCTTCACGCCGGAGATGTGGGGTGGTGACCTCGCGGAAGCCATTGAAGGATATGAAGCGTGTATCCGGTTCTACGAATCCGATCCGCAGCACCTGAAGTACAACTGGCTGTACCTCGACGCACTTGCCTTCCAGGGCCAAGCCTACGTCAAGAACGGCGACACCGGCAAAGCCATCGCCGCTTATGAGAAGGCACTGAAGGCAGAGCCCACGTTTAGTTGGGTGCGCGACAATCTCTTGCCCGCCGCCCGGAAACAACCGGCCAAATGATGCGCTGGAAAATTCTGTTGGCTGTACTATGCCTTGCCGTGACCCTCGCGGCGGTCGGTCAACCCTGTGGCTCCTATAAGGGCACAGTCACCGACGGCGATACCCGGGAGCCATTGCCCGGCGCCAACGTGCTCGTACTGGGTAAGCCGGGAGGCACCAGTACGGGCATCGCCGGCGACTTCGTGTTGGGCGCTACGGCGGGCGACACGCTGCGCGTCAGTTTCACCGGGTTCACCAGCCGCGAGGTCGTACTCTCCGACTCGTGTACCCTGGTGATTCGGCTGGCTCCCTCCGCTGGCGAATTGCAAACCGTGGTGATCCAGTCCGAGAAACTCATTGCGGAAGAATTCACCATAAAGAAGATCCGAAGGTTGGATATCTACAACAATCCCAGCGCCAAGG
>JAYRXB010000285.1:0-8357 GCA_041917735.1 Cyclobacteriaceae bacterium | reverse complement strand
CCGGGCTGCGGTCAATTTCGTAAGCTGCCGGATAGTGGGCCATCAGGAACCGCAAGTCGTGGTTGACCGTTGGAAACGAAGGGCTAACCATTTTGGCGGCCATGAAGTTGGCGAAAACCTCTTTGAGCCAAACATCATTGAACCACTGCATGGTAACCAGGTTGCCAAACCACATGTGTGCCGTTTCATGCGCGATGAGGCTGGCCCGCCGAAGTTCTTCGTTCACCGAAGCTGAGGGTTCCAGGAAGAGGCTGCTTTCGCGGTAGAAGATCGCGCCCGGATGTTCCATGCCACCAAACTGGAAGGCCGGCATGAGGGCGAAATCAAATTTGTCGTAAGGGTAAGCTATCCCGGTGTATTCCGTCAACCACTCCAGCGACTGCCGGTGAAGCTCAAAAATCCTGGGCAGGTTGCGGGCAACCTTTGTCGAATCCGTTTCGCGGTAAAGCATGGTCATCCCCGACACCGGATCGGTTGCTGAACGAAAGTTGCCCGCGGTAAAGGCAAACTGGTACGGGCTTGTCGGCCGTGTTGCCGCAAAACGAATTGTTTTCCGCTCGCCTTCGGTCGTTACCGATTCTTCCTTGCCATTGGACAACGCCTGCCAGGCTGACGGGATCGTCAGCGTGAGGCGAAAAATGGCTTTGAGATCCGGTTGGTCAAAGAGTGGAAAGCAGGTGGAGGCCCGGCTGGGGACGAACAACGTATATAAGTAGTCGTTGTTCCGGTTGAGCGCCGCTTCACCGGCGGTGAACTGTATGGTAACGGTGTTGGTGGATGACTTCAGGTCGCCGGCATGCAGCAGGAGGTGCTCATTATCGTAGATCACCTTGTGGTTCTCTCCGTTGATGCTCAGTGCATGGACCGCTTTCCCATCGGGCAGAAAGTCCAGTTGAAGGTCAGTAGGCTCTCCGGTCCATGCAAATTGGATCGTTACCGTTCCGGCGATGCTGTCAGATCGGTCGGCGGGGATGTCAACGTGGAGGTCATATGAAACATCGCGGATGGCGTCCTTTCGTGCAATGGCCAGCTCCAGTGGGATGCCCGGAGCTACGGGTTTCTTGGGTGCGCACGTCCAGAGGATCAGTGCGCCTAGCAAGATGATCGATGGTCTCATAATCCCTTGGAGGTCATGCCTCCATCGACGAGGATGTTTTGCCCAGTGATGTAACCGGCCTGGTCCATGGCGAGGAAGGCCACCAGTCCAGCCACTTCTTCGGGTTTGCCGACGCGCCCCATCGGCGTTCGGCTGAGGATGCGTTCCAGCCGATCGGGTTGGGAGAGGACAGGTTCTGTTAAGGGCGTTTGGATGTACCACGGGGAGACCGTGTTGACCCGAATGGCGGGAGCCCATTCGACAGCCAGGTGTCTGCCGAGTTGGATGATCGCTGCCTTGGTCATGCCGTAGGGTGGGCCGCTTTGGACGTCGATGGAGCCGGCAACCGAGGCGATGTTGATGACGCTCGCCTGGCCTGCTTTCAGGAGAAGGTCGTGCGATGCCCGGGTGAGTTCCAGCATGGCGAACAAATTGGTCTCAAAGAGTTTCCGGTATTCTTCCTCCTGGTATTCGGTGAACTTCTTCCGGATGTTGGTCCCTACATTGTTGACCAGGACGTGCAGCATGCCCCAATCCCGGCTGAGGGTGTAGAGCAATTGCTGTCGGAACAGCGCGTCGGTAATGTCGCCTTCCAGGTAACGGGCATTCGCGTTTTTGTCGGCCATGCTGAGATCGCGTGCCACCGCGATAACGTCGGCGCCCAGCCCGACAAATTCATCCACAATGGCCTTGCCGATGCCTTTGGTGCCGCCGGTTATCAGGGCTTTCTTTCCTTGAAGGGTCCAGGTACTCATGGTTGAAAGGTGAGGTAAGTTAAATGGAATGACGGTAAGTCCCGCCATTTCTTATGTCGACGGGCTCCTGGCGAAGTTCTTCGCTTGGAATTAAAGGAATGCACGTGCCGGGTTTGGTTTCATCCCATTTCCAGGCCACCCTCGCGCATCACCAGGAGGTAGTAATTTTTGGCGAGCGGTACATAGCCCTGGTCGTAGCAATAGTAGCACAGGGCCCCTTCCTTGACTTGTGAAGTCGAGGTGTGGAACCGGAAATCAAATCCCTTTTCTTTCAGTCGGTAGGCGGGAACCTTCACTTTGCCCCCGGGATTCAGGGCATCGAGGATTCGGCGGTTTTTTCGTAAAACGGCATTGACCTCGCGCACGTACCGATTGGGTTCGCTGTTGCGGTGGTTATTGAATGTACTCCGACACTGGTCGGAACAAAAGCGTTTGTCGGTGCGGCCGTGAACCGGGGTACCGCACTCCTGGCAGGTCCGTGTGTTCATGGGATGAAAGTACGGGATCAAGCGTGTCGGAAAAGGCCCAGGTCGTGACGGAAAACCTGACGATTTTTAGCGGTAGCCGTGTGAAGCCGTAAGTAAACGGATATAGCCGGGTGAGATGATGCCCATTGCCCAGGTTTGCCACGCGGGCAAGTGACCCGACTCGATACATTAACCAAAAAAAGTTTTATGAAAAGTTTACGGAACAGTGTCACCCTGATCGGCCGCCTGGGCAAGGACCCGGAGGTTAAGATCTTTGACAAGTCGAAGAAGGCGTCCTTTTCGATTGCCACCACCGACTCCTACAAGAATGCGAAGGGAGAGAAGGTGGAAGACACCCAATGGCACAACGTCATCATCTGGGGTAAGCTGGCCGACGTCGCGGCCAAATACCTTAAGAAGGGGAATGAAGTTTGTGTGGAGGGAAAGCTTATCCACCGGGCCTACGAATCGGGCAAGGGGGAGAAGAAGTACATCACCGAGGTCAACGTGAATGACATGCTGATGCTTGGTGGGAAACCGAAGGAGTAATTTGACAATTTGAGGATTTGAAAATTTGAAAATGAGAGCCTTCGTGGGTGTAACCAGCGGGTTCCATTTTCAAATTTTCAAATTGCCGAGTTTTCCCGCCTGCCGATTTCTGAAAGGGACCTGGCGCTGATTTGGATATGGCGGGCAGGCCCGCCTGCCGTTTTATGAGGGAGAGTAATTTTTCAGTGAAAGAGTGGACCTCTAAGCTATAGTACTTTGGATATCGCGGGCAGGCAAATTAGCTTTAGCCCATGAGTTTTGCGTACCCGATGTTTCTGTGGGCCCTGGCAGCGCTGGCCATTCCGGTTATCATCCACCTGTTCAACTTCCGCAAAACCACCCGGATCCTGTTCTCCAATACACGCCTGCTGCAACAGGTCAAGCAGGAGACGACGCAAAAGCGAAAGCTTAAGCAGTACCTGGTCCTTGCATCACGGTTGTCCTTTCTCTTCTTCCTGGTGATGGCCTTCGCCCAGCCGTTTCTCCCGGCAACCGAACAAATAACGCCGGGCCGCGAAGTGACACTCTACCTCGACAACTCCTACAGCATGACGTCCTCGGTTGGCGACCAGACGCGCGCCCTGGACGCTGGCCTTGCCTTTGCCCGCGAGGTAGCGGAGCTATTTCCGGCGGACACCCGCTACAAATTGGTGACCAACGACTTCGCACCATTCTCCAATTCCTATAAGACGAAGTCCGAGTTGCTTGACCTGCTTACCCAGGTGCGCCTTTCACCGCTGTCCCGGACCTATGCGGAAATACGCGGCCGGGCCATGGCCGAGGACAACGAGTTTTTCTGGATATCCGACTTTCAAAAGTCCACGCTAGGACTTGAAGGAGCCCGCGCGGATTCGATCCACAGCATCCACCTGGTGTCATTGCCGATTGAGAATGCTTCCAACGTCTTTATTGATTCCGCGTACCTCGAGGATCCATTCATGGTCTCCGGGCAGCCGAATGCGCTGCATGTGAAAGTACGAAACAACGGTGTCAAGCCGCGGGAAGGACTGGTGGTGAAACTTACGATCAACCAGGTGCAATCGGGAACCGCGTCGGTGGACCTGGAGCCGAGCGAAGTCGCAACCGTCAAGTTTGACCTGGCCCAGGGACTGCAAGGCATGAACCGGCTGGAGTTGAGCTTCACCGACTTTCCGGTAAGTTTTGATAACCTGTTCTACCTCACCCTCAATTTCTCCGGGAAGATCCGCGTAGTGGAAGTGCGAAACGGGGCCAACTACATTGAGAAGGTCTTTGGGAACACCCAACTGTTTTCCTTCCGTTCATTTTCACCTGGCAATGTGGATTTGGGAATCCTTGGCTAGGCTGACCTGGTGATCCTGCACGGCGTTGATAATCCCGATGCAGGCTTGCTGGCGGCAGTCCGAGAGTATCAACAAGGGCAGGGTGGTTTGTTGTTGATTCCATCCCCCACGAGCACGGGTGTCGGATTACGACCACTGGCAGGCGGCATTCCGCTTTCCAAAATTGAGAATGGCGTCATGCAGGAGCTGGATAAACCCGACTTCCAGAATCCTTTTTTTGAGAATGTGTTTGAAGAGCAGGCAGCAGCTATGGCGATGCCGAGGGCCAAGCCCATCTTCGGATGGGGCACTGACCGGTCAGCCCTCCTCAGCTTCAAGGATGGATCACCCTTCCTTTCCCGAAGCGGCAACACGTATATCCTCTCCGCGCCACTTGACCCTGCCTGGTCGGATTTCCAGAATCATGCCCTGTTTGTTCCGGTCATGTACCGGATGGCAGCCTCCGGTCACCGGATGAGCCAGAAACCATACTATCTATTGAGTGAGCGCCTGGCCACCTTGCAAGTGGATAGCCTGACTGGCGAGGCACCCGTGATGCTTACCGGGAAGCAGGAAATTGTCCCGGCACAGCGGCGCAATGGCGACAGGGTGATCATGGAAATTCCACGGTTTTCGGTGGAACCCGGCTTTTACGCGGCGCATATCCAATCCGACACACTCGGCCTGGTTGCTTTTGATATGGACAAACGGGAGTCCTTGCTCGACCAATGGAGTTCGGAAGAGGTAAAAAGCCTCCTTGGTGGTGGAAACAACATCTCAATTTTTCAACCGGCAGGACAAGGTTCTTTCACGAACGAGATAAAAGAAAGATATTTGGGGCGGCAATTGTGGAAGTATGCGCTGGCGCTGGCGCTGCTCTTCCTTCTTGCTGAAGTGTTGCTCATCCGATTCATGAAGTAAGCAGCCCCTGAATGAAGATTCTCCTCCAATCCGCAAAAATCCTCGCTGCGGGTTCGCCGTTCCACAAGAAAGTCAAGAATGTCCTGATTCATAATGGGCGCATCGCGGAAGTGGGTGACAAGAACTACGCCGCCGACAAAGTCATCCATGCCAAGGGAATGATCCTGTCGGCCGGTTGGGTTGACCTGGGAGCATCGGTAGGAGACCCCGGACACGAGCAGAAGGAGGATCTTTCTTCCCTGGTGCGCGCAGCTGAGGCTGGCGGGTTCACCGCGGTGGCCACGCTTCCCAACACCAGTCCCAGTGTGCAGACCAAGAACGAGGTCAGCTACCTGATGAGTGGAAATGCATCCCGGCTTGTACAGGTGCACCCCCTTGCTTCGGTTACCCGCAACAACAAAGGCGAAGAGCTGACGGAAATGATCGACCTGCGCGAAGCTGGGGCAGCGGGCTTCAGCGACGGTCTTAAGCCGATCTGGCATACGGATATTTTCCTCAAGGCACTTCAATACATTCAGAAATTTGATGGCGTGCTGGTCGATCACCCGGAAGACACGTGGTTGAATATGTTCGGGCAAATGCATGAAGGTGTGAACAGTACCCGGTTAGGATTAAAGGGAATGCCCGGGTTGGCCGAAAGCCTTGCCCTGAGTCGCAACCTGGATCTTCTCCGCTACGCCGGCGGTCGGCTTCATGCCGCACGGTTGTCGACGGCCAGGAGTATTGAGCTGGTTCGGTCTGCAAAGAAAAAAGGCCTGAACATCACGTGTGATATCACCGGGTACCAGGCGCTCCTCGACGACAGCCTGCTGGCTGACTTTGATACCAACTACAAGGTCAACCCTCCGCTCCGGGAGAAAACGGACAATAACGCACTGGTCAAGGCGCTGGCCGACGGAACCATCGATGTCATCGTTTCCGGGCACGTGCCGCAGGATGCGGAGTCGAAGAGCCTTGAATTCGACCAGGCAGACTTTGGGATGATCAACCTTCAGACATTTGCTTCCAACCTGGTTGCACTGTCGGAGGATGTGGCATGGGATGTACTGATCGAATGCGTCACGACAGCACCACGAAAGATCCTTGGCCTACGGCAGCCGACCCTGGAAGCAGGCGCGGACGCCAACCTGACCCTGATGGATCCGGCTTCCACCTGGACGCTGGATGCAGCCACTAACCGCTCGAAGTCTGTCAATTCACCCTGGTGGGGCACGCCGGTGAAGGGCAAGGTCGTGGCCGTATTCAATAACGGAAGGCATTCCCTGCATGTGGAGTAAGGTCGTGCAGTCACCCATTGTCCGCATAGCCTTTCGCTATGGTTCCATTTCCGGTGGATTGGTGATGGCCTTCATCCTGGTGATGTTCTACATGGACAAGCACCCGTTCCTGGTCAATCCATTTCTTGATCCGCGCATCCCGGTGCTTGGCCTGATGTTGTTTTTCGGACTTAAGGAACTCCGCGATTACTACCAGTCGGGCGCCCTGTATTTTGGGCAGGGTATGGTGACATCCTTCCTCACCACGCTGTTTTGCGCCGCGCTCTGCTGGTGCGGCATCCTGTTATTTTCGAGCGTGGAGGACCGGTTTGTCACCACGTTTATTGCGCAGGCTACCGAGCAGACCAAGTCCTTTTCGGCCGAAGACATCGAACGAATCGGAAGGGCCACCTTCGAGCAAAGCCTGGCGGAACTGCAGAAGGCCGACAAGAACTTCATGGCCGGCCGGTACTTTTTTCAAACCTTCATCATCAGTTTCTTTATCAGCCTGATCGTCACCGTGATCCTTCGGCGAACGCCCGTGCAGGATTTGGGGTCAACGTCCTGAAAATACGCACGTTGCTGATTCCCCATAAAGGCTGTAATTTTAGGATTCATTCGTCGACCAATGGTATTCCTGGTACATCCTTAACAAAACCCAAACCCCTCCATTATGGAAGAATCAGCTGCTCCCTCGGTAACCACCCGTTCTGCTGGCACGCGATACGGTGTGATCATGGCCGTCATTTCCATTGTCATGTTTGTCGGAATGTCTGTGGCCAATATGGACATGACTTCGGGCATAGGCCGTTGGCTTGGAATCCCGATTTTCCTTGTTGTGCTCTACCTGGCGCAAAAGTACTTCCTCGATAACGGCGACGGGTTCATGTCCTTTGGACAGGGCATGGGAGTCACGTTCTGGCTCTCCCTCATTTCGCTGGGTATCTACATTGTTTTCTTCTACGTCTATATCAAATTCATTGACAGCTCGTTTGTTGAGACGATCAAGCAGCAACAAATGGATCAGATGGCACAGAACGGAATGTCGGATGAACAGATTGATCAGGCCATGAGTATTTCATCCGCCTTCATGACACCGGAAATGATGGCGGTGTTTGGATTCCTGGGCGGCTTGTTCTTTAACATGCTTTGCGGCGTGATCCTCACGATTTTCACGCAGAAGAAGAACCCCGAGCCCACCATTTGAGTCGCCAGCCCGATATATCGGTTGTAATCCCAGCCAAGGACGAGGAACAGTCTATCCCCGAGCTTGGGGCTTGGATTGACCGTGTCATGACGGCAAATGGCCTGACCTACGAAGTGATCTTTATCGACGACGGCAGCGCAGACCGGACCTGGGAGGCGATGGTGGCGCTGCACGAGTCGAATGCGGCCTTCAAGGCGTTTCGCTTCAACCGCAACTTTGGCAAGTCGGCCGCGCTGCACACCGGATTCCGTGCCGCGCAGGGTGCGGTTGTGATCACCATGGATGCCGACCTGCAAGACAGTCCCGATGAGATTCCCGACCTGTACCGGATGATCCGGGAGGAAGGATATCACCTGGTGTCCGGATGGAAGCGGAAGCGGCACGATCCGATTTCCAAGACCTTGCCTTCCCGGTTTTTCAACGCGGTGACGCGCCGGATTTCCGGCATCAAGTTGCACGATTTCAATTGCGGACTGAAGGCCTATTCACGCGTGGTGGTCAAGAGCATCACGGTGTACGGCGAGATGCATCGGTATATTCCGGTGCTCGCCAAGTGGGCCGGGTTTACACGGATCGGGGAGAAGGTGGTAGAACACCGCGAGCGCAAGTATGGTGTAAGCAAGTTTGGGTGGGAGCGTTTTGTACGTGGCTTCCTCGATCTGCTCACCATCACATTTGTGGGACGGTTCGCACGCCGCCCCATGCACTTCTTTGGAAGCTGGGGGCTGGTCTCGTTCCTGGTTGGATTCTTCTTTACTGCAAAGATCCTCTGGGATAAGCTGGACAGCGTATATTTTTCCAAGGT
>JAYRXB010000284.1:0-3771 GCA_041917735.1 Cyclobacteriaceae bacterium | reverse complement strand
GGTGTTTTCCGTGCGGCTGACCAAGTGCGAAGGCTGCGGGATCCCGGCTTCAATGGAACTCTCCATCAAGGCAGCCGCGCTGAAAGATTATAGCTCCGGCAAGGCTTCCAAGGAAGCTACCATCGCCAAGATCAATGTAAAGAAGACGGGCGTTCAGTAAGAAACACCCGTGAAGCGGAGGGTGTCCTGCCAGGCAGGGCACCCTTCTTTTATTATACCCCGGTGTAGTTGAACGGCGTGATGTCCAGCAGCTGCTTGCGGACCTTCTCATCGATGTCGAGCGAACGGATGAAGGCGGCCAGGCCTTCGCGCGTGATGCTTTCGTTGGTGCGCGTTAGTGCTTTCAACGCTTCATAGGGATTGGGGTACCCTTCGCGGCGCAGAATCGTCTGGATCGCCTCCGCCACCACCGCCCAGTTTTCCTCCAGGTCGCGGTTGATGGCCTCCGTGTGTAGTTCCAGCTTGTGCATGCCTCGCTCGATCGACTTCAGGGCCAGCCAGCTGTGGGCCAGGGGCACGCCGATGTTGCGCAGCACGGTGGAATCGGTGAGGTCGCGCTGGAGCCGCGAGATCGGCAGCTTGGCGGCAAGATGCTCGTACAGCGCATTGGCGATGCCGAGGTTTCCTTCGGCATTCTCAAAGTCGATGGGGTTGACCTTGTGCGGCATGGCAGAAGAACCCACCTCGCCGGCTTTGATTTTTTGTTTGAAGTAGCCCAGCGAAACATACTGCCAGATGTCGCGGCAGTAGTCAATGAGTATCGTGTTGATCCGCTTCAGCGCGTCGAACTGCGCTGCCATGTGGTCATAGTGTTCGATCTGCGTGGTGGGATGGCTGCGGGTCAGCCCCAGTGAAAGCGTAACGAATCGATTGGCGAACTCCACCCAGTCGATCTCGGGGTAAGCCGCATGGTGTGCATTGAAGTTGCCGGTGGCCCCGCCAAACTTGGCCGTGTGTGGCACCTGGGTGAGGAGGTGCAGTTGGTGCTTGAGTCGCTCGGCAAAAACCTCCATCTCCTTGCCGAGGCGTGTGGGCGACGCGGGCTGGCCGTGCGTGCGCGCCAGCATGGGTATGTCTTTCCAGCGCTCCTGCTGACCGCCCATCAAGAGCATGACCGATTTTACGGCCGGGATAAATTCCTTTTCCAGAAATTCGCGCATGAGCAACGGTGTAGCCGTGTTGTTGATGTCCTGTGACGTCAGGCCGAAGTGGATAAACTCCTTGAAGGTCCCGAGGCCCAGGTGGTCAAATTGGTCTTTCAGGTAGTACTCGACCGCCTTGACGTCGTGGTTGGTCGTCTTCTCGATGCGCTTAATCTCAGCGGCTGCCGCCGACATATCACCCTCATACAGTGCGCGCAACCCGGCATACTTGCCTTTGGGAAAATTGGTGAGCTGGGGGAGGGGCAGGTCGCACAGGGCAATGAAATACTCCACTTCCACCCGGATCCGGTAGCGAATCAGTGCGGCCTCCGAGAAGTAAGGCACAAGCGGTTGTGTGGTCTGAAAGTAACGGCCGTCTATGGGGGAGATCGCTGTGAGCGGGTGCAGTTCCAAGTGCGTCGATTAAACCGCTAAAATAATTCTTTTTAACCATTCCCGCCCTTTTACGTTCAATCACGACATTTGCGACCCCAACAAAGCAGCCCCTTGAACGCCGTACGAACGCTTACACTTGCCGCGATGCTCACCGGTTTGCTTGCCGGCGCGGCCCTGGCGCAGACACGCCATGCGCCGGGAACGGAATTGCAGATCAAGAAGGCGGAGGATCCCATCACCATCGATGGAAAGCTGGACGAAGCATCCTGGATGTCGGCTGCCGTGGCCACTGACTTCTTCCTGAACTACCCGGTGGATACCACGCGGGCGCGTTTCCAAACCGAGGCACGGATGGTATACGATGCCCATAACATTTACATTTCACTGGTCTGCTACGATGATGAGACACCCAGTATCGTACAGTCACTTCGCCGCGATTTTGACTATACCGGCAATGACAATGTCTCGGTGATGATCGGACCCTACAACGACGGCATCAACGGTTTCTTCTTTGCGCTGACGCCGGAGGGCGTGCAACTCGAAGGAACCATCGCCGGTGGCGGGCGGGAGCCGGATAACTTCAATGCCTCGTGGGACAACAAATGGTATTCGAAGGTCACCAAAGCGGCCGACCGGTGGACGGCGGAGATCCGCATCCCCTTCAAGAGTATCCGCTACAAGAATGGCCTGGACACCTGGAACATTACGTTTGTGCGCTACGACCTGAAGAGAAACTCTACGAGCAGCTGGATTGCGACTCCGATTCAGTTGATTCCAAACTCGTTTGCCTACAGCGGCAAGCTGAAGTGGGACATGCCGCCACCCCAGCAATCCCTCAATGTGTCGCTCATCCCGTATGTGGCTGGCGGTACAGCTGCGGACCGTACCGTAACACCGGAGAAGAAGGAGACAGACCTGGAAGCCGGCTTCGATGCAAAAATCGGTGTGACGCCGTCATTGAACCTCGACTTAACGGTTAACCCCGACTTTTCGCAGGTGGAAGTTGACCGCCAGATCATCAACCTGACCCGCTTTGAATTCCGATTTCCGGAGCGCCGCCAGTTCTTCCTGGAGAACAGCGACCTCTTCGACCGGGTGGGGTGGCCCGATGCGCGGCCGTTCTTTTCCCGTCGCGTGGGCCTGGCCCAGGACACCTCCGGTACACTGCGGCGTGTTCCCATCGCCTACGGTGCCCGCCTGAGTGGCTCGCTGTCGCCAAAGTGGAGGACCAGCATCATGCACATGCGCACGAAAGAGACAGCGTCGGTCGGGTTGCCGGACCAGACCTACACGGCCGTCGCTGTGCAGCGCAACTTCTGGAAGCAATCGAGTGTGCAGTTTACGTATGTAGAGAAACTATCCATAGGCGATAACTTGTCGGACTCCCTGAAGTACTATCACCCCAGCCTCTGGGAAGAGAAGTCCGATGGAGCTACTACCGAGAAAGTTCTGAATACCTACAACCGTACGGCCACGGTCGATCTCGACCTGTTGAGTTCGGACAACAGCTGGTACGGCAGCTTGTATGCCAGCAAATCCTTTGATGCCTTTGCTTCCAACGACAACCTCACCGGGGGTGGGTTTGTGCAGTATACGCGCCGCACGCTGCAGTTTTTTGTCATGCAGACGTTCCTCCAGGAGAACTACAACGCGGAGCCTGGCTTCGTACCGTCACGTGGCGTATACCCGGGCGTGAACAACACCGCGATGGCCATCAACCGGCCGATCTATCCGAACAGCAAGAAGATTGTGAAGATCACACCGCTTGCCGACTTCAACTTTTCAAGTATCCCGACAGGCACCGTCACCGACCGCAGCGCCGGGCTGGGACTCAACTTTGACTTTCTCAACACAGCGTCCATCAACCTCCGGTACAACCACGTCTTCACCGAACTGACAAACGAGTTTAACCCAATTGATCCCGACAAATACACCACCTTCAAGCCGGGAGAGCAGTATACCTGGAACAACGTGCTGGCGACATTCAATTCGGACCAGCGGAAGCTGGTGAAATACGCGCTGGGCACCTCGCCGGGTTCTTTCTACAATGGGACTAACCTGTACCTCTTCGGTGAATTCAGCTACCGGTACCAGCCCTTCGGGAGTGTTTCGCTGCGGTTAGACTACTACGACGTAAAGCTGCCGGGCAACTACGGCGCAGAGCAGCTGTTTATTGCCAGCCCCCGCTTTGACCTGACATTTACCGACAAGATATTCCTGACAACCTTCATTC
>JAYRXB010000283.1:0-1797 GCA_041917735.1 Cyclobacteriaceae bacterium | reverse complement strand
CTTCATTGACCGAGCTGGAAAAGTGGCCGCTATCCATACCGGGTTTTCAGGGCCGGGTACGGGAGCTTATTATGAAGAAGCCAAGCGGAAATTCGATGAGCAAGTCAAAACCATGCTCAACGAAGGCAACTTTTGAGCTAGTCGGGTTTTTCAGGTCCTGACTTCGCACTTCTAAATCGTTTGCGGTTATTTAAGTGATCGGGTGCGGCCGGCGGAAGGTTCATTCCCCCTAACTTGACGGCTCCTAGCCACTGGACTTTGATCACCACGTGCATTTTTGACCTCGACGGCGTCATCGTCGACACCGCCAAATTTCACTTCCTGGCCTGGCAGCGTCTTGCAAAAGAGCTTGGCATTGTGTTTACCGAAGCCGATAACGAGCGCCTGAAAGGCGTTAGCCGGATGGAGTCACTCGACATCCTGCTGAGCCTGGGAACGCGAACCTATGATGCCAAAGCCAAAGAGGAAATGGCCACGCGCAAGAATGGTTGGTTTGTGGAGTACATCCATGCCATGAAGCCGGAGGATGTTTTCCCCGGCGTACACGAACTGCTCGTCCAGCTCCGGAAACAGGGCTACAAACTCGGCCTAGCCTCCAGCAGCAAGAATGCTGGAACGGTATTGAGCCGCGTAGGTATTGCCGAATTGTTTGACACCGTGGTGGATGGCACCATGATCAAGAACAGCAAACCGGATCCGGAGGTGTTTCTCCTGGCCGCCGAGCGGTTGAGGGCCAAGCCGGCGGAATGCCTGGTCTTCGAAGACGCGGAGGCCGGGGTGGAAGCTGCGGTCCGCGCGGGAATGAAAAGCATTGGCATAGGATCGCCGGCCCAACTCGGCAAAGCAAACCGCGTGGTGACACGGACGGGCGAGTTCAAGACGGAGTGGATCAATCTTCTATAACGCGTACATGTTTGAAATTCAGTCATGAAGAATTACATCAAGCATCATCCCTGGGAAATCATTGAAGAAGGATTTGATCCTTCTCTCAACCGCATATCGGAAAGCCTGTTCAGCCTCGGCAACGGCCAGATGGGCCAGCGCGGTATGTTTGAAGAAGACTATTCCGGCGATACGCACCAGGGCAGCTATGTGGCCGGCGTATACTACCCGGACAAAACCCGCGTGGGCTGGTGGAAGAATGGATACCCGGAATACTTTGCTAAAGTATTGAATGCCCCGAGCTGGATCGGCATACACATCACCATTCAGGGTACGCCCCTGGACCTTGCCACCTGTCGGGTTTCGGAGTTCCGCCGCGTACTCGACATGAAACGGGGAACGTTGAAGCGTTCCTTTCAGGCTACGTTGTCCGACGGCAAGATCATCCGGGTAGAGGCCCTTCGCTTCTGTTCGATGGCGGAAGGCGAGGTAGGAGCGATCCGGTATCGGCTCACGCCGGTCAACTTCTCCGCACCGGCAACCATTCGCCTGGACATTGACGCTGATGTTGTCAACCAGGATTCGAACTACCAGGAGAAATTCTGGGAGGAAGTGTCGCAGGAAGCCAGCGAGGGCTTGGCCATAGTGACCGCACAAACGCGCAAGACGAACTTCCACGTATGTACCGGGATGACATACGACCTGGTTTCTGCGCGAAAGGTGGCTGGAAAAGTTGTTCCGAACTCCCGCAGCAAATACGCAGACAATGTCACCGAGGTCAGGCTCTCCGAAGGGGAAGAGTTGACAATTCTGAAATATGGGGTGATTCTCTCTTCCGAGAACCATCCCAAGGACAAGATGATGAAGGTGTGCGCACAAAAACTTAAGGCGGTCCGGGAAGAAGGTTTCGACCAG
>JAYRXB010000282.1:0-11246 GCA_041917735.1 Cyclobacteriaceae bacterium | reverse complement strand
TGTTATACATATCCTTGATGTACAGCAGGGAGTAGTCACAATGGCAACCTTCCCAATACGGATAGCAATTGGCCAGTATAACGTCGCAAGCCTCCGTGATCCGGGGACGGTGCCCGAACTCGTAGTAGGCGTCAACATATCCCACAGGAATACCGGGCAGGGCCTTCTTCACCCGATGGATAAAGGCAAGCAACTCATCCTCGGTAAGGTCGCCACGATACATCACTTCGTTGCCTACGGCGGCGATGTCGACAAAGCCGGCCTTGGCCACCCGTATCAGGCCTTCAATCTCCTGCTCGTTGATCTTTTCATCCTTGCCCAGCCATGCGCCGACCAGCGTCTTGATGCCGTACTGCCTGGCGATCTGCGGTATCAGTTCATTCCCCTCCGTGCACGAGAACGACCGAACCCATTTTGTGTAGGGCCGGATGATGTCCATTCGTCGGCGCACCTGGGCCTCCGTGAGTTGATCGCCCGGCTTTTGGCCTTCCACATAGGGACTGAAACAAATGCCATGCAGGCCACCGGCAAGTGTTTTCCGGTAGAGCTCGACCAGTTCTTCTTCGGTGATACCCTGGTAGTCTTGACCGGCAAGCGCCAGTATCTTTTTTGACTTCGATGACATAGCTACGTGTACTTTAAGTTTTCGTTTTTGTCCCACAAGCCCCAACGTTGTCCGACATCGCCTTCATGGCGAACCTTCCAGGACTCGTCAAAGGAAGAGAAATAGAACATCTCAACATTTTCCTGCCGGGCCCAACGCTGGGCATTCATGAAATACCGCATGGCATTGTCTTCCGACGGCAAGGCTTCATGATTCCTGGAACCTTGGTCGGGCCAACCCGTTTCGGCAATGATCACTTTCTTTCCGTTCGCCGCGCGTTGCGCCACGGCGTACATTTCCTTCAGGTATGCGGGGGCCTGATCATTGCGTACACCTTCCCAGAAGGGGTAGCAGTTGACCAACACCAGGTCGCAGGTCTCCGCCAGGGCCGGACGCTCTTTGAACTGATAGTAGGCATCCACATAACCCACGGGCAGGTCGGGTAATGCTCGCTTCACCCTCCGGATGTAGTCGAGGACTTCCGCTTCCGTAAGCTCATTGCGCAGCAGTACTTCGTTTCCGACTACGGCGATGTCCACATATCCCTGCTGGGCCAACTTAATCAATGCAGCGATTTCCTTTTCGTTGTTCGCCCGGTTTCCGTCGATCCAGGCGCCAACCATCGTTTTCAATCCCTGCTCTCGGGCGACCCGGGGCGTAAACTCATTCCCGTCGGTGCACGAGAACGAACGGATCCATCGCGTATACGGATTAATGGCTTTCATGCGCCTTCGTATCTGCTCTTCGGTGAGCTGGTCGCCAATGTTCTGTCCTTCCATGTAAGGACTGAAGCAAATGCCGTGAAGTCCTTGCTGGAGGGTACTTCGGAACAATTGTCGCACGTGGGGCGCCGACGTGTTCAAGTCAATGTCGGTGGGCAAAGAAGAAACCCCCGGGAACGCCAGGAACTTTTCCTTCTGGTAATACGAGTTGTACTTCGACGTCGTTCCTGCCTTGCGCGCCTCCAGTTCGGCCCGTACGGCATTCGAGCGCTCTTCGGTGACGTCGTAGTTGCGCATGACATACATGGCTACCAGGGTGCCGAGGATGGGGATTCCGGAGTAGAACATCCGAAGGCCTGTAATGGCTCCTTCCGGCTGCGTGGCCGTTGTCGCATCAAAACCGACGAGCGTCATGATTGCACCGCTGAGGAGTCCGGCCACGGCAAAGCCCACTTTAACCATCCACCAATAGATGGCTCCAAAGATCCCTTCGCGCCGCTTGCCGGTGCTGAGCTCGTCCAGGTCAATGACGTCGGCTGTCATCGACATCATGAGCGTGAATAGACTTCCGATCCCAAATGAAAAGAACGGCAAGGCGAAAATGAACATGTAAGGCTTGCCGGGTATGAACAGGAACCAGAGCATCGCATAGCCCACCAGGGAAATGCCTTGCGAGAAAATGAACGCCCGCTTTTTTCCCATCTTCTTCGACAGGGCAGCTACGATAGGGATCACCACAAACGTGGTAAATACAGCGCCCAGGCTGCCGAAGAGGGTAGGCCAAATTCCAGCTGCACCGGTGTCACCGTCAAAAAGATGGTAGACGACGATGAAGAAGGAGAAACTCGCAATGGTATTGAAGGCGTTGAAGATGAAGAAGGTCGCGATGCACAACTTCCGGAACGGTACCGAAGTAAAGGCCTCTTTGAAACTGTTAAGGATGTCCCTGAGGCTTCCGCCGATGGACTGCAGGTTGAGGGGGGCGTAGTTTTCGTGGAGCGTCGACTGGCCTTTGATGAAGATGGCGGGAACCATGGCGAACAGGCTGCAGGTAATGCCCACCCACACCGCCAGCGACCGGGTGGCAACATCCGCTGACTCAAACCAGTTCTTGTCGTACATGACCACCCAAAACCAGGGGGCGATGACCCAGGCCCACTGGCCAATCCACTGGGCCACGGCCATGATGCTGGTACGTTCGTGGAAGTCGTTGCTCATTTCATAGCCCATAGCCACGTAAGGCACGCTGAACAAGGTAAGCCCCAGGTAGAAGATGAACGACCAGAACATGAAGAAGTAGAAGTTGTAGGTCACACCGTTCTCCCGGTACAACTGCCACATGATCACAAAGGATATCCCCATGAGGATGGCTCCCAGGAACACGTAATGCCTGCGCCGGCCCCACCTCGATTTGGTGTTGTCGGAGATGTACCCCATGATCGGATCAGTGATGGCATCGAAGATGCGCGGCAGGAAGAATATGATGCCCCACATCCATCCGGGGAAACCGAGGTCCTGCACCAACACGACCATGAAGATGCCCAGCACCGCCGGGAACATCTGGTTCGCGAGCATTCCGACGCCGAACGCTACTTTCTGACCGAAGGGGACCTTAGTGGTAAGGGTTGACATGGCTGGTTTAGTTTGGCTTGAGGAATAGGTTACTGCGTTCAGGGTTTGACGGCCGGGTTCGTGCTGGCGGGAGGCGCCTTCACGTCGCGCAGCAGTTTGTTGATATCACCATCATAGGTCTTGGCAATGGGATGGCCGCCCCGCGTGAGGTTCTTGAAAATGCCTTTGTCCACCAGGTCCCACATCGCGTACTTCGCCTCACCCTGAAGGCCAAACACGCCAAAGTGATTTTCGGAACCGGTCGGGTTTGCCGCATCTTTCCATTGTTCATTGAAGGCCTCAAAGTAGAAGCACGAAATGCCGGCCGCGTTGGTCCATTCACGCATAAGGCGGTAGTACTGCCCTTGCTTGTATTCATCAGTTGCACGCGATCCATCCGATCCGTAAAAGCCATCCGAGATCGTGGCCCAGCCCGTCTCACCAATGTGGATTGGTTTATCAGCACCTACGCTTTGCATATGCTTCTTTACAGCCAGGTATTGCGACTGCGCAAAATTCCGGGCACGAACCATGGCGGAGTCGACTTGTCGGATTTCGGGCAGCCCCACTTCCTCCTGGGGTACACGCCAAAACTCCGGGTTGTAATGGGTATTGTGATAGGGGTAGGTGTGCATGGATATGTAATCCACGGCCTGGATAAGTTTCGCCAGGTCTTCGGTGTGATAGCTGGCATCTCCGCCACCCCAGGATGCAAAGTCGTCTGAACAGGTAATCCAAAGGTCTTTGGGCAGCTTGCCGGCCGCCTTCAGCGACTGCAGGTGAGTCACCCACTTCAAAATCACCGAGGGTTGCACATAGTAGCTGGCCGCCCACTTGACCATCGCTTCATTGCCCACGGCCACGACCTTGACAATGTCTGGATACTGATTGGCCAGCGCTACCGCCCGCGCGATTTCACCTTCGTTTTGCTCGCTCTCCACATCATGATCAGGGGCTTGATCCGTCCAGGCGTTCTTGCAGTCAATCCAAGCGCCGAGCATCACGTACATTTCGAAAGAAGGATCAGCGGCCTTCAGCTCATGTATCGCTTTCAACAAATTGGAAGCATGGGGCAAGGTATCCCTGACGTTATAGGTTCTCAGGATTTTAATCCCCATGGCCGACAAGATTCGCAGATCCTCCTTCAGTTGATCAATGGTGGGCTGGATCCCCCTCGTCTTTTCACGGTAGCCCTCGTAGCAGATGGCCTGGTAGTCGGGATTGCCCAAAATGTCTTTCGCTGTCACGTCCTTCTGTTTAGTTGTTTTATCCGTTTGTCCTCCGGGTTTCCAGTTGCCACAGGACCACGCCCCGAGCACGGCGATTGCCACAAGAAATTTAAGGAGTAACCGATTCATGGAAGTAAGCATTTTCTTTTCATGGGTCAATCCTTTCTGGCATGCGACGACACTCCATAATTTAGTCCGTACCCAATGGGAAAGAGAGGGGTGATGGACCCGTCCCAGAAATTAGGGCCATATTTTCCAATAAAATCCTTTTCGGCCTTGGGCCAGGAGTGGGGGAGCTTTCCCTTGAAATCGTAATCGCCAAACAACACATCAGCAATGCCACCGCCTTCGGAGCCGGGAAGCCAGGCCGCCACAAAAGCATCCGACTGTTCAAGTTGTGATGTTACTACCAGGGGCCTTCCCGAAATCAAGAGCACAATGGTCTTGATGCCCTTCTCCCGGTAGGTAGTGAGGTACTGTTGGTGACGGTCAGCAAGGGTAAGCTGATACTTGTTCATTTCTCCACCGATGTCGCCAAAGAATTCCGCATAGGGTGTCTCGCCGACGACAATCACAGCGACATCCACATCCTCCTGGGGTACCGTGCCATCCGGGTCATAAACCACCTCTCCGGTGGCGATGCTCTGTATGCCTTCAAGAATGGTGGTGGCACCGCGATAGTTTTCCAGGGTTCCTTGCCAGTTCAACGTCCAGCCACCTGACTGCAACCCCGAGTTGTTTGCAAATTCCCCGACTACCGCGATGCGTGCATTTTTTCGGAGGGGCAGTACGTTGCCTTCGTTCTTGAGCAGTACCAGCGATTCCCGCACTGCCTGGCGGGCCACGGCACGGTGAGCGGCCACGCCAATCTGCCCGATCAGGGTCGTATCCGGGAAAGGCTTTTCAAAGAGTCCCCACCTGAACTTCTGGCGGAGTATCCTGCGTACGGCATCATCAATACGTTCCTGCGGGATCACACCGTTTAGCACGCCGTTTCTGACTCCGTCGCGGAAGGAGTCCAGGTCACCGTCGACAGCCATTATCATATCAATACCGGCATTGATGATATCATTGCCGCCAAAACGGGAGTACGCCTTCCAGTCGGAGACTACAATCCCATCAAATTTCAATGCACCCTTCAGCGTGTCGGTAATCAAGGCCTTATGGGCATGCATAGAGATGCCATCCAGCTTGTTGAAGGAGGCCATCACCGAACCCACGCCTGCTTCAATAGCTGCCCGGTAGGGAGGAAGTAGACGCTCATAAACTTCCTTCCGGTTCAACGAAGAGGATCCTCCTTCCACGCCGAAATCGGTGGCTCCATCTCCGATGAAGTGCTTCGCGGTGGCCATCACACGGGTACTTTCCGCTTCACCCTGATGGCCGCGCACGGAAGCCTGGGTCAGTTTGGTAGTGATCTCCGTGCTTTCTGAAAACGCTTCGTATACACGTCCCCACTTTTCATTGTAGGGGATGGCCACACACGGGGAGAAGACCCAGTTAAACCCGGTGGCCCTGGATTCGAGGGCGGTGATGGCAGCTGCCTGCTCAACCAGTTGTGCATTTCGGGTTGCACCCAGGCCGATGTTATGTGGAAATATCGTGGCTCCTTCATAAGTGTTCTGGCCATGCACAGCATCCACACCGAACAACAAGGGAATGCCCAGCCGGGTCGATAAGGCTTGCTGCTGGAGCGCGGTGAACTTGGCTTGCCATTCCTGGGCATTGTTACCCGGCAACGGGCCTTGGGTGTGTATGACCGACCCGATGAACTTGTTCTTTATGTCCTCCGGTGTGATATCGTCAAAATGCCGGACTTGCGTCATCTGGCCGATCTTTTCGTCCAGGCTCATTTGCGCAAGCAACGAATCCACCCGCCGCTCGATAACTTCATCGTAGTTGATCCTTTCTTTCATAGGCGCATTACAGGAGAAGACGAGCCATAAGCAACTGAGAATATTTACCGCGCGTATCCATGAATACTGGTTCACCGCAACGTCGCTTTATTCAATCGGGCTAGAATCTTGACGATCTCCCCGGTTCTGCCGAATATCTTGCTGCTCAGCGAAGGATCCAGGTCCAGGTCTTTGCGTCGTATCACCTCACCATCGGACAGGAACACTTCGAGGTGGCTCTCATGGGCCAATTGGTAGACCACGGGTACCTGGCAATAGGTGAACGCCAGCGATTCCTCGTTCAGCGGTAACTCCAGCGTTTTACCCTGCACATCCACATGGGTGAACACCTGTTTCTTGGAAAGGAACTCAACCGTCCGGAGCATCCGCGGATTGAAATGAAGATGTCCGTCACGTACCGACACGCCCAACTCTCCGAAACGGCAAAGGATGTCTTCCTTTACCTGCCCGGTCATGCCCGGTTGCTGTGCGCCCTTGTTGGCGGGGGTATGCGAATAGGGATCGGTCGGAAATGCGCCATAGCGAGCGGGCGACTTGTGCACACCGATGCCCTCCTGGATTTCTTCATAGTGGCGGATCAGTCGGTTCACTAAGACTTCCTTGTCGCCTTCGCGGATGGCCTTGAGGCAACACTCTTGTACCGCTACGAGGAGCTTGGAGACCATGTGCCAGTAAATGGATCCCAGGCCTTCATAGCCGAAAAATGTACCCGACCTCCCGGTGAACGCCTTGTGGTTAAATACCGATTCAAATAGCTCGAGTACTTGCTTTTGCTCGGCCGATGTGCAGGGGAACTTATCTGCATCCAATTCCTCCAGGGCCTTGCGAAGATCATTTGCATTCCTGAAATCACCATGGAAGTGAAATCCTCCCAGTGCATCTTGCTCGAGTATCTGCCGGTTGGATTCCTTCAACAGGCTTGTCAGCAAGGATGACTTCCGGACCTCCGGGGCGGGAATGTTGTTTTTCTCCAGAAAGCCGGGGAGATCCTTGTTGGGATAGAGCAAGAAGCTGTTCTGATCAGCCCGGAACAATGAACTGGCTTTCAGGCTGTCCAGTGTTTTAACGGCTTCTTCGGATGTCAGGTACCCGGAACTTAGTACCGCCACCTGGCCTTCCAGCATTTCACTCAGGTAGGAGATGGAGACTTCCTCTCCGTTTTCCACCGTCATCAGGTTGTAGGCGTGGTAGAGGCCATCGCTTCGCTTATTCGCCCGGATCGTGTGTTCAAGGTAGCGAAGGCACAACAGGCAGAAGTCGACGAGATCTTTTCGGAGAAGCGATGTCCGTTCGTCGCTAAACGATTCGGCATAGACCTTCATCCGGAAACGGCTCCCCGCCATACCCAGTCCATCCAGGATCGCCTTCCGATCCTTGTCGGAAATGGGACCGTGGAGTACGTGCTGGTGGTTGACAAGTGTTGTGTGGCATTCCTGGAAGAACAGCGCCAACTCCTCGGAGATCCTCACCTCCGGGGCTGGGCTCTTCTCGAGCACGCCGACCAGGAACTTCAGGAACCTCCGGAGGTAGCAGAGCGTTACGACCGACACACCGTGTCCAACCAGTGCGTTATTGGCATCGTTCCATTCGGGCCGTTGGGTGTTCATCCACAGTCCGCCTTCCGGTATAAAGTTGGAAATCTTGGCCAGTACGGTGGCGAGTATCTTCTCGATGAAATTGACGTGATGGACATCGCCCTTCCGGTTTTGCAACACGGCACTATCGGACCCCAGTGAGGCGCGGCGAGCTTGAATGGACCGATCGAGGTGATGATCAAAATCAATGGTGTCCTTCGGATTTCGCAGGATCTCCTCGTATCGCTTTATTTTGTAGGGAACATTGGCGTACACGAAAATCTCTTCATCCAGGTAGCTAACCAGTTTCTCCGGCGCGTAGCACGCTGAAAGTTCCAGGAACTTCAGCAAGTAAATGACCTGGTGATCGCCCCAGTACCCGATATAAGACCAGGGGTCATCCGCTTCAATTCGTTCCCAATCAATTCCGTCTTTGGTGATCCGGTACGGGTTGTATCCATCGAACGTGGAGGCGTTCAGGAACTTGAAGATCATCCCCTCGAGGAACTCGGGATAGGAGAGGGCGAGCGCTTCCCAGTTTTGAAAGATGTCCCTCCAGTTACCGGCATAATCCAGGACTTTGGTTCCGTCGCGCTCGTTGCGGATGTTGATGGAAAACTGGTTCCAGGGCCGGCTCGGATCACCGTGCCTTCGGCTGAACTTGAGCGGCAAATATTCCAGGCAGTGACGCGCCAGGTCCCTGTCGCCGGATGTGCGTGCAAACTCCCGGAGCGCCACGAGGGTCATGGAGTTCGGTAAGGCACCGAATTTTTCCCGGTGGCGCGCATAAACCTCCCGGTTGGCATTGGCCACATACGCAACGAGGTCCTGCTTTTCAATCTGATAGTGGGCATCAAATATCCCTCCCCGCATAAGGTTAAACAGAACATTGGAGAAGTGGCGGGTGTCTTTGAGCGGGTCGGCCGTCAACTGCAGGCCGTCGGCAGAGGCGTTCAACAGAACGAGTTGACGTGTTCCCGACTCGATGTCTTCCTTGATGCGAAAGGCAAGGTGCTTGTCGGTGGCAATGGACTTGGAAAGGTTGATGACTTGTGTGGCGCTTTGATTCACGTCAGCGACAATCATCCATTCCTGCTTCGTCTTCGGCTCCAGTGACAGGTCGACTTGAAGAAAATAGGCCCCTTTCTCGCCCTTGACATCCACTTCATCCTGGAGTGGCAGCCCTTTCCGGAAGTGATCAACCTGCAGGGAAGAAAGGAGCCGTTTGACCGGGCTTACCCCGATGCTCCAGGCTATGTTTGCCTTTAGCGCTTCACTGGGTTCCGCCTTGTCGACAATGATGGCGCTCAGGGAGAATATCCCGATGCCGCTCTCGCTGTCCAGTTCATTTCGCTTGTAGGCGTCAACCAGGTTGCTGCGCTGATTTTGGAGGGCGCTGCCGACGCCGCTGGGCATGATGTTCTGTATGCCGTCAAGTACGGATACACTGATCTCCGATGAACCGGAATTGATCAGCTTGCTTTGCCGGACGAAACCGTAGCTGTCGCTGGTGCACCACTGGTACTGGAAGGTGAGGCCCAAGTCGTGATTGACTTCCTCAAATAGAACCTTGTGCCCGCGTACACTTTTGCAGAGGTTACGCTGAATGCTGTACAGGTCGGTGTTCGCGGAGGCAAACGGCTCCCAACGGTGGGTTTGGCCGGCCACCTGCACACGTATGATCGTTTTTGACCCGGTAAACGCGGCCGACTCGATTATCTTGTCATCGGTGGTATACGGGAACAAGGCATGCTCCGCGTCTTTCCGCCCCGCGCTCAGCCCGCCATTGCTTCCGATAAAGAGCCAGTGGTTGGATGCGCTCGGGATACTCATGAAGAAGGGACGCATCTTGTCCACATTCGAAATCTGATGATAGACTTCGTTGTCTATCCGCACGTGCTTCAGCTGGGGCTCTTCGTTCTTCTTCATGCTCTACAACATGCCGTAAACCTTGTGTGAAGGATTTCAGGAGGCGAAAGTGGTCGGGCCGTGAAGACCCGACCTTTCGGAGGATGGCTATGTGGCGTTAATTGACGGTTACCGTTACGTTGTCGATGTTGGCCGTCACGCTGCAGCCTGATGCGCCGCCGCAAACGGTGTCAATGAGAAACGAAACCCCTTGCGATACATCCGTTCCGCCCGGTATCGCGAAGCTGCCCGTAAACGTCGCCCAGCTTGCACCGGGGTTGGGGGCAGGAGCGAACACGTGCGTGAAGGAGACTCCGGAAGCGCCTTCGCCGAAGAGGATGACGTTGAACACCGCGCCGGGCTGGACCACGGTGCCTTTGAGGTCAAAGGAAATCTGGACGGTTTTTCCCGCAGCCACAGTGCCCACGCCAATGCGTTCCTGCTTGAAGGCGGGATTGCTCGCACCCGTGGTAGCCAATTTTCCAGACCACGACCCACCATTACTCTGGGTGTTGTCCAGCACGGCAGTTCCGCCATTCTGAAAGCGCAACCAGCCAGAGTCGGTACCTGTTTCAAAGGTCCCATTGGCCGCAATGTTGGTGCCGCCGCCGCCACCGCCGCCACCACCTGCCGGCTTGTAGAAGTACAAGTTGTCGAGGTAGATATCACCGTTGCCGTCGAACTTGAACTGAATGACGTTGGAGAGGTTGACGGGAGGTGCGAAGTCGGTCAGGGGAATGTCAACACTGGTCCAGTTGCCGCCCGTGGGAACGGTCAACGCTTTTGGCTTTTCAGCGCCGGGACTAATGATATAAACATTTAGTGCCGTTGAGTTGGCAGTCCAGAAATCAACGTGCAAATGGGTCATCGCCGAAACATTCTGCGCATTGCCTGCCCAATCGGTGCCCTGGTAATTGAGACCAGCATACTTCAGGGTGGCATTGCCGGCAATGTCAATCGTGGTGGTTACCGTCGACTGCCCCCAGTTGGGATTGGTGTCTACGCCCGAAATGTTGGAGTACGCTCCACTGAAGATGGAGATTACATCGCCCGCGGCCCGTGCCGGCGGCGCCGGAGCAGCAGTTGTGGGCACGGTAGCTCCGCCACCTGTCTTGTAGAAGTACAGGTTATCGAGAAAGATCGTGCCATTGCCGTCGAACTTGAACTGGATGACATTGGAGAGATTGACCGGTGGCGCAAAATCCGTCAGCGGGATATCCACACTGGTCCAGTTTCCACCGGTGGGAACGGTCAGCGCTTTGGCCTTCTCGGCCCCCGGGCTGATGATGAATACATTCAGGGCGGTGGAGTTGATAGTCCAGAAGTCTACATGAAGGAAGCCCATGGCAGAAACGTTCTGGGCGTTGCCGGACCAATCGGTGCCCTGGTAATTGAGATTTTGATACTTGAGGGTGGCGTTGCCGGAGATATCAATCGTGGTGGTAACCGTAGCCTGTCCCCAGTTAGGATTGGTATCCACACCGGAGATGTTGGCATAGGCACCGCTGAAAATGGAAATGACGTCACCTGCAGCCCGGGCGGGAGGCGTGGGCGCCGGGGTGGGCGGTGAGGTCGGAATGGGGGTAACTTCCTGGTCGATGTTGTCGATGTGGAAGGTGCCGGCGGTCGTGCCGGGCCCGTCAACAAACAGGGTGAGGCGTGAATATTTTGCAGAGGAGGTG